>JBDLSU010000631.1:0-3897 GCA_039799405.1 Pseudomonadota bacterium
TAAATGCTTGCATGGCAATGACCTGTACACTATACTGTTGCTCCTGACTTCCCGACAGGTCAGAATCATCCCTGGCTTTAACCACAAAGAGAATAGACAATGAAGAAAATCGCACTCGCAACCTTGTTGGCAGTTTCCGCATTATCCGCTCAAGCGGAAGTTGAATTGGTAACCAATGGCAATTTTGAAACCGGCACTTTTGCTGGCTGGATCAAATCCGGCAATACCAGTTTGTCCGACGTGATTTCCAACACCACCACCACCAACCACACTTTCTTGTGGCGCAGTGGTGCAACAGGCTCCCCGGCCTACATCAGCCAGAATCTGGCAACTGTCGCTGGTGTCAAGTACACCCTGTCGTTCGACCTGTACAGCGCAGGTACTTCCAGCAGCAATCCATCGGCTGTTCAATTTGATGCCTTCTTCAATGGCGCACAAGTGTATGGCTTCCAGAATCAAACCATTCCTACCTGGACTCATTTCACTTTCACCGATCTGAGCGCAAGCAGCGCCTTGACCGAATTGAAATTCGGTTCGCGCAATGACCCAAGCTTTACCCGTCTGGACAATGTCAGCGTGGTAGCACAAGCTGTTCCTGAGCCAGAAACCTATGCAATGATGTTGGCTGGTCTGGGTGCATTGGCTTTGATCGCCAAGCGTCGTAAAGCTGCCTGATTTTTAAGTAACAGCAGTTGGTTTTAAGGATCGCCACTCGTTTGAGTGGCGATTTGCTTTGGTGGCGAGAATAAAAATCATTGATTTTTGCTATGGTTTTGTATTAGTGATAGTACCGCTTGCTTAAGGGCTGCATTGTGCGGACTATTGCCCAGCTCTGTGCCGAGTGCTGTAAAGGCAACTTTGGCGCTGTCTGAAAATTGCCGCTTCTGTATTGGTGTTGAAACAATAACGGGGGCGGGGGCTTGCACTTTCAAACGGATTGCAGTAACCTGCCAGCCCAGCTTGCATAAATCGTTTTGCATTTTGGGTAACTGGTGTTTTAACTTGCTGGCCAGTGCTGCGTTCGGTGTGGCGAGCACCAGTTGTCCCGCTTCCAGATGCAGAACCTGACAAGCTTCAAACATGCCTGGCAGTATCGTTGCGCAAGCTTTTTGTAGTGCAACCAAACGGGATACAGTCGGCAGTAAGTGTGCCATTTTGTGATGGGTCTGCAAAAAATCGATTGCGCCTGTCACTTTCTCAGTGGATTGGGCGCGCCGCATCGGGCGTGGGTAGCTGGGAAGGAATCGCATTGGGCGACGCTGAACAATCAAGGAGTGAATATGCAAATCATTGTAATGCATTCGCGCTTTTCGCGTGCGAAATCGGTGACCCTGACCTCGCGTCATTTGATCGCTCTGGCCTGCGCATTTGTGATGCTGGTGGTCGCTTGCACTGGCTTGGGCATCTATCTGAGCAAACATGGTATCGGTGGTATGCCATTGATTGCTGAAGCGGTGGCGGCCGATGGTGCGCATGATGGCGATAATCTGGGCCGACGGGACAAATATTTGAAAGAAAACCTGTCAGTCATGGCGATCAAGCTGGGTGAAATGCAAGCGCAGTTGGCGCGTCTGGATGCGCTGGGGGAACGGGTGCAAGGTTTGGCGGGTGTCAAGCCGGAAGAATTCAATTTTAAGGAAATGCCCGGGCGGGGTGGGGTGGAAACCCGGGGACGTGCGCTTTCACTGTCCGAGTTGCAAAAAGCCCTGGATGGTCTGGCCAAGGACGTGGAACACCGCGCCGACTACATGAATGTGGTGGAAACCGCCCTGATGAGCGATAAACTCAAATCCAAAATGCTGCCCACCATTTTGCCGGTTGACGTAAGTTATAACGCTTCCGGTTTTGGCTGGCGCATCGACCCATTCAATGGCAGTAGTGCGTTCCATGAGGGCATTGATTTTCCTTCCCCGAATGGCACGCCCATCGTTGCAGCCGCAGGTGGTGTGGTGGTAGCAGCGGAATATCATCCGCAATTTGGCAATATGATCGATATTGATCATGGCAATGATATCGTGACCCGTTATGCGCATGCTTCACGCTTGTATGTCAAGCTTGGTGATATTGTCAAACGTGGCCAGCATGTGGCTGACATTGGCTCAACCGGACGCTCGACCGGGTCTCATTTGCATTTTGAGGTGCATGTCAAAGGGGTGGCGCAAAACCCGCATAAATTTCTGTCGGCCGGGGCAAGTCAGGCCAGCAATCTGGCCAGCAAGTAGTTTCCGGGCGGCACCAATTGGGCTTGCGGCGCGGAAAACAGGGTCTGCCGGCACTTGTGATTACGCGTATAGCCCCAAAATAAGCCCCTGGCGTGGTAGAATCACGGGCTTTTATGGCTTCATCGGTGGGCTTGCGGACACTTTCCTGCATGGCTTTTTTTTAACGGCGATATTTCAACAATTCCAGCATGTCATTCCTGACCCAGATTTTCGGCAGCCGCAACCAGCGTCTGCTCAAGCAATATCAAAAAACCGTGCGCATTATCAATGCGATGGAACCAGCGTTGGAGAAATTGAGCGACAGCGAGTTGCAGGCCAAAACGCCTGAGATGAAGGCGCGCATTGCTGCCGGAGAAGCGCTGGACGATCTGTTGCCAGAAGCCTTTGCAGTCTGTCGCGAAGCCTCGCGCCGGGTGCTGAAAATGCGCCATTTCGACGTGCAAATGATCGGTGGCATGGTACTGCATTACGGCAAAATCGCTGAAATGGGTACCGGTGAAGGTAAAACCCTGATGGCAACCTTGCCCGCGTATTTGAATGCGCTCTCCGGCAAGGGCGTGCATGTGGTGACAGTGAATGATTACCTGGCCCAGCGCGATGCCGAATGGATGGGCAAGCTGTACGGCTGGCTGGGCTTGACGACTGGCATTAACCTGTCGCAAATGGAGCATGACAAAAAGCAGGCTGCCTATGCTTCCGATATTACCTACGGCACCAACAATGAATTCGGCTTTGACTACCTGCGCGACAATATGGTGTTTGAGCTGGTGCAAAGGGTGCAACGCGGCCTGAACTTCGGTATTGTCGATGAAGTCGATTCGATCCTGATCGATGAAGCACGTACCCCCTTGATCATCTCCGGTCAGGCCGAAAATCATACCGAGCTGTATCACAAAATCAATTCGCTGCCGCAACTGCTGACCCTGCAAATCGGCGAAGAAACGCCGGATGGCAAGGGCAAAATTGAAGTGCCCGGCGACTATACCAAAGACGAAAAAACCCATCAGGTCTTGCTGACCGAAGCAGGCCACGAAAAGTGTGAACGCATCCTGAATGAAATGGGTTTGTTGCCCGTTGGTGCTTCGCTGTATGACGCGGCCAACATCACACTGGTACACCATATGTATGCGTCCTTGCGTGCCCATGTGCTGTATCACCGTGATCAGCACTATGTGGTGCAAAACGATGAAGTCGTGATCGTCGATGAATTTACCGGTCGCCTGATGACCGGGCGGCGTTGGTCCGATGGCCTGCATCAGGCGGTGGAAGCCAAGGAAGGCGTGCGTATCCAGAACGAAAACCAGACCCTGGCATCGATCACCTTCCAGAATTATTTCCGCATGTATGGCAAGCTGTCCGGCATGACCGGTACGGCCGATACCGAAGCCTACGAATTTCAGGAAATCTACGGCCTCGAAACCGTCGTCATTCCACCCAATCGTCCTTCCGCGCGTAAAGACCGGCAAGATCAGGTCTACAAGAGCAACGAAGAAAAATACAATGCGATGCTGATCGATATCAAGGACTGCTACGAACGCGGGCAACCCGTGTTGGTGGGCACGACCTCGATTGAGAATTCCGAATTATTGTCCGGCATTCTGACCAAGGCCAAGTTGCCGCACAATGTGCTCAACGCCAAACAACATGCCAAGGAAGCGGAAATTATCGCCCAGGC
>JBDLSU010000632.1:0-5780 GCA_039799405.1 Pseudomonadota bacterium
TGCCTGTGCCGGATCTTTGGCCAGCACCCAGGGTTTCTGTTGATCCACATATTGATTCACTTCATCGGCCAACGCCATGATCTGGCGAATCGCCCGGCTAAATTCGCGTGCTTCAAATGCCGCCTGAATTTCAGCGCTGGCACCGTTTTTCAGCAAGGCCCAGAATGGATTGCTGCTGCGCTCGATGGGATTACTCAATTTGCCATCAAAGCGCTTGCTGATAAAGCCTGCAGCCCGGCTGGCGATATTGACGTATTTGCCGATCAGATCAGAATTGACCCGTGCCACAAAATCTTCCGGGTTGAAATCAATATCTTCCACCTTGGCATTGAGTTTGGCGGCCAGATAATAGCGCAGCCATTCCGGATTCATGCCCAGTTCCAGATAGCGCAACGGCGACAAGCCGGTACCGCGCGATTTGGACATTTTTTCGCCATTATTAATCGTCAAAAAGCCGTGTACAAACACATTATTCGGCACTTTCATGCCGGAAAAACGCAACATGGCGGGCCAGAACAGGGTGTGGAAATAGGTGATGTCTTTGCCGATAAAGTGATATTGCTCGGTGTCACTGGCGGCCATGAAAGCGTCAAAATCGCGTCCGGTGCGATCAAAATAGTTTTTCAGCGAAGCCAGATAGCCGACCGGTGCATCAAGCCAGACGTAGAAATACTTGCCCGGCGCATCCGGAATTTCAATCCCGAAATACGGGGCATCGCGACTGATATCCCAGTCGCTTAAACCCTGGTCTTCCGCGTCCAGCCATTCGCGTGCCTTGTTGGCCACTTCCGGCTGCAGACGGCTGGGGTCAAGCGCCCATTCGCGTAAAAAAGTTTTACAGGCCGGATCAGACAGTTTGAAGAAAAAGTGTTCGGAAGATTTGAGTACCGGGGTGGCACCGGAGAGTGCGGAATACGGATTTTTCAATTCGGTTGGCGCATACACCGCACCACAGTTTTCGCAGGAATCGCCATATTGGTCTTTGGCACCGCACTTCGGACACTCGCCTTTAATATAGCGGTCGGCCAAAAACATGTTTTTGACCGGGTCGAAAAACTGTTCGATGGTTTTGGTGGTAATCAGGGATTGCCCGTCGTGATAAGTACCGGCACGCAGGCGGCGATAGATGTCTTGCGACAATGCGTGGTTTTCCGGCGCATCGGTCGAATGCCAGTTGTCAAAACTGATATGGAAGCCATCCAGGTATTGTTTGCGCCCGCTGGCGATATTGCCGACAAACTCTTGCGGGGTAATGCCCGCCTTGTCGGCGGCAATCATGATCGGTGCGCCATGGGCATCATCTGCGCAGACAAAATGCACTTCATGACCCGACATTCGCTGGAACCGGACCCAAATATCAGCTTGAATATATTCCATGATATGGCCGATATGAAAACCGGCGTTGGCATAGGGCAGGGCGGTAGTAACAAACAGCTTGCGGGTCATAATGAGTATTTTCTGGTGAAAAAAAGCTTATTCTACCAGCGGACAGGCGTGCTGCGTAAATATGAATCCGCTTGAACTGGCGTGATTGTGGCCGGGATGTGGTTTGCAACACGTTTTTGCTGCCATTTTGCGCTAGACTTTGCCACTTATTTGGGAGAACCTGTTTATGACACTGAATGTTGATGTTGTGCGGCAAGCCTTATCCGGCCTGATTGATCCGAATACCATGAAGGATTATGTCAGCAGTAAAGCCATTAAAACCATTCAAATCGATGGCGCAAATGTGCATATTGTGATTGAACTGGGTTACCCCGGACAAAGCCAGTTTGCGGCACTGCGCTTGTCGGTGATTGCGCTGGTGAGTGAAATTGCGGGTGTTGCCAATGTTACGGTCGATATCAGCAGCAAAATTATTGCGCATACCGTGCAGCGCGGCTTGAAATTGTTGCCGAATGTGAAGAATATTATCGCCGTGGCGTCCGGCAAGGGTGGGGTTGGTAAATCCACCACAGCGGTGAATCTGGCGCTGGCGCTGGCGGCTGAAGGGGCAGCGGTCGGGATTCTGGATGCCGATATTTACGGGCCGAGTCAGCCGATGATGATGGGTATATCGGGAAAGCCCGAAACCCGCGATGGCAAAACCATGGAGCCGCTGGAAAATTACGGCGTGCAAGTATCTTCCATTGGTTTTTTGATCGATCCGGCCGAACCCATGGTGTGGCGTGGCCCGATGGTGACTGGCGCGCTGCAACAGTTGCTGGAGCAAACCAATTGGCGTGATCTGGATTATTTGATCGTCGATATGCCGCCTGGCACTGGCGATATTGCACTCACCCTGTCGCAAAAAGTTCCGGTCACCGGGGCGGTGATCGTGACCACGCCGCAAGACATTGCGCTGCTGGATGCGCGCAAGGGCTTGAAAATGTTTGAAAAAGTCGGCGTGCCGATTCTTGGCATTGTGGAAAACATGAGTACTCATATTTGTTCCAACTGCGGCCATGCTGAAGCGATCTTTGGTATGGGTGGCGGGGAAAAAATGTGTGCCGAATACGGGGTTGATTTCCTCGGTGCCTTGCCCTTGACCATGTCGATCCGCGAACTGGCTGACGCTGGTAAGCCGAGTGTGGTGGCTGATCCGGATAGCCAGATCGCAGCAGTCTATAAAGCCATCGCGCGCAAGGTGGCGGTTAAGGTAGCAGAAAAAGCCAAGGATATGAGTAGCAAGTTTCCTTCCATCGTTATCAAAAACGATTAATGCCTGCCTCTGCATCACACCCGCTGCTGTCGTGCGCACGCTTGCCGCTCACGCACCCGATTCGCGCGCTGGACGAGCAGGGGCGTGCGCAGGAACTGATGATCCCGGCCGAACGCGCCTTGACCTTGTATCTGGACAAGCGCGAACTGGTCACCCTGATGACGCTGGGTAGCGAACCGGAAAGCCTGGTGCTGGGTTACCTGAAAAACCAGCGTCTGGTGCGCGATTTGTCCGATGTTATTGCCGTGCAGGTGGATTGGGAAGTGGCGGCTGCGGCCATCGCTACCCGTGGCGGCGGGGTGGAAGATATCGAACAACGCACCGCGCGCCGGGTTGTCACCAGCGGCTGTGGCCAGGGCTCAATGTTTGGCGGCCTGATGGATGAAATCGACACGATTCAATTGTCGCCATCGGCGCGTTTGCAGCAATCCACCTTGTATACCATTGTCGATACCATCCGCAGCCATCCCTCGGTCTACAAACAAGCCGGATCGGTGCATGCCTGCGCTCTATTCAGTGCCGATGGCTGCTTGATTTATTTTATCGAAGACGTGGGACGGCACAATGCGGTCGATGCGATTGCGGGCAAGATGTGGCTGGCAGGCATGGACGGGGCCGACAAGGTGTTTTATACCACCGGGCGCCTGACTTCGGAAATGGTGATCAAGGGTGCGCAAATGGGCATACCCTTCTTGCTGTCGCGCTCCGGTACCACCCAAATGGGGCATCAGGTGGCGCAGCAACTGGGCATGACCCTGATTGCACGTTGCTCCGGTCGCCATTTTCTCTTATTAAGCCAGCCACAGCGCCTGATCGCTGAACCTGGCCTGGCGCAAATCCCCGCCCACCCGGCACCGAACAAGGTAAAATAGCGCCTTTGTGTTGTGTGCCATGGCGCATGAATTCGTTTATAAAGGCTAGATGATGGTGGTTCGTACCCGTTTTGCTCCCAGCCCGACCGGCTATTTACATTTGGGTGGCGCACGTACTGCGCTGTTTTGTTGGGCTTATGCCCGCCGTCATGGCGGTGTTTTTGTCCTGCGGATTGAAGATACCGATCTGGAACGCTCCACCCCGGAAGCAGTGCAGGCGATTATTGATGGCATGAACTGGCTCGGCATGCAGCCGGACGAAGGCCCGTTTTATCAAATGAAGCGCATGGATCGCTATCGCGAAGTGCTGGCGCAAATGCTGGCCGACGGCACTGCTTACCATTGTTATAGTTCCAAGGAAGAAGTCGATGCCATGCGCGAAGCGCAGCGCGCCGCTGGACTGAAGCCGCGTTACGACGGCACCTGGCGTCCGGAACCGGGTAAAACCTTGCCAGCGGTACCAAGCGATCGTCAACCGGTAATCCGCTTCAAAAATCCACTTGATGGTGAAGTCAGTTGGAGCGATGTGGTCAAGGGCCGCATCACGATTGCCAATCGCGAACTGGATGATTTGATCATCGCCCGTAGCGATGGCACCCCGACCTACAATTTTTGCGTTGCCGTCGATGACTGGGATATGCAAATCACCCATGTGTTGCGCGGTGACGATCATGTTAACAATACGCCGCGCCAGATAAATATCTTGCGCGCCATCGGCGCAACCCTGCCGGAATACGGCCATCTGCCGATGATTCTTGGCCCGGATGGCGAAAAACTTTCTAAACGCCATGGCGCGGTGAGCGTGATGGAATATCCGGCGCAAGGTTATTTGCCGGAAGCGATGTTGAACTTTTTATCGCGTCTGGGCTGGGGCCATGGCGATGACGAAATCTTCTCGATGGATCAATTTTGCGAATGGTTCGATCTGGATCATCTCACCAAATCCAGCGCCCAATTCAATCAGGAAAAACTGGCCTGGGTGAATAATCACTACATCCGTCAGGCCGATAACGGCCGCTTGGCTGATCTGGTGCGCGACAATATGCTGGCGCAGGGTGCAGAGTTTGCTGGCGCACCAGATTTGCCTGCGGTGTTGGCACTGATGAAAGAGCGCGTCAATACCACGCTGGAACTGGCCGACGCCGCCATGCTGTTTTATCGTACCCCGCAGCCAGAAGCCGAACTGTTGGCGCAACACTTGAACGACATAAGCAAACCGGCCTTGCAAGCCTTTGCCGAAAAACTGGCCAGCGTGGAATGGCAGCGTGCCGCTATCAATGCAGCACTGAAAGAAGTGTTGGCTGCGCACAAGCTGAAAATGCCACAACTGGCAATGCCGCTGCGTTTGCTGGTGACCGGGCAATTGCACACCCCATCGATTGATGCGGTGTTGGAATTGTTTGGCCGCGATGTGGTTTTGGCGCGTTTGCAAAAATATTTTTAAGAAAAATCCAGAGATGTTTACACAAACCTGAAAACCCTGCTATACTTTCATTTCTTCGCAAGCAGTACCAAGCAACAACGGGGGTATAGCTCAGCTGGGAGAGCGCTTGCATGGCATGCAAGAGGTCAGCGGTTCGATCCCGCTTACCTCCACCAAAAAAGTGCGAAGAGATGATTTGTAGTACGGTAGTAAATCAGCAGTAGAATTTATTTGTGAAACCGTTGTCCCCATCGTCTAGAGGCCTAGGACATCACCCTTTCACGGTGAGTACAGGGGTTCGAATCCCCTTGGGGACGCCAGGATGGCCCGACAGGGCTTTTTTTATTGCGGTAGCTTTTGTTACTGTGGTTTTGGATAGTGGTTTTGCGAGTAATATCAGGCCAATTGGGCAGAATATCTGTCCCCATCGTCTAGAGGCCTAGGACATCACCCTTTCACGGTGAGTACAGGGGTTCGAATCCCCTTGGGGACGCCAAATTAAAAAACGCCGCACTGAGTGTGGCGTTTTTTTTCGACCCGGGTTTTATCAATCATTGGAAATCCCAATCAAACCATGCGCCATCACATCGCCATCTTTTGCCAGGTCGTGGATAACTACGGTGATATCGGTTTTTGCTGGCGCCTGGCGCGACAACTGGTGCTGGACTATGCGCAGCAAGTGACGCTCTGGGTCGATGATTTTGCTAGTTTTCAAAAAATCTGTGGCTCGCTCGATTTGGCTCAAGCGGTGCAAGCTGTGGAGGGCGTCTCGATCCGCCATTGG
>JBDLSU010000633.1:0-6872 GCA_039799405.1 Pseudomonadota bacterium
CCTCGACATTACCGTGTCTTCGATCGGTAATGCCAAAAGCTTGCGCGGCGGCACCCTGTTGCTGACACCCTTGAAAGGTGCGGACGGTCAAATCTATGGCATGGCACAGGGCAGTGTGCTGGTAGCACCCGTCGGTGCTGCCGCTAACGGGGCCAAGGCCCAGGTCAATCATTTGAGTGTCGGCCGCATTACCGGCGGCGCGACGGTGGAGCGCGCGGTGGCGTCCACCTTGTCACAAGATGAAAGTGTCCAGCTCGAATTATTGCAAAGCGATTTTGCCACGGCAGCCGCTGTCGTGGAGAGCATTAACCAGCACTATGGCCCCGGTACCGCGCGTGCGATCGATGGCCGGGTGATCCGGGTGCATACGCCCTCGGGCAGCGATAACAAGGTGGCGTTTCTGGGCGTGCTGGAAGGGTTGACGGTGACCCCCGCGCCTGCCTCGGCCAAGGTGATTTTGAATTCACGCACCGGTTCAGTGGTCATGAACCAGACTGTGACGCTGGAAAGCTGCGCCATTTCGCACGGCAATTTAAGTATTACCGTAGGCGGTGACAAGGCGGGCGATGAACCCAAAAAAGAACCGGGGTCGGTGCTGGTTTTGAAAGGCGGCGCTTCACTGGCCGATGTGGTCAAGGCGCTCAATTCGATCGGTGCGTCACCACAGGACTTGCTGGCAATTTTGCAAGCCATGAAGGCCGCAGGCTCCCTGCGCGCCGAACTGGAAGTGATCTGATAAACGGAGGGGAGCATGGTCAGCCGAGCCGATTTGTCTGGTAAATTTGCCTACGATACCAAAGGCCTGGATCAACTGCGGCAAAACTCGCGGCAGGACTCGCCACAGGCATTGAAAGAGACTGCGCAGCAATTTGAAGCCCTGTTTTTGAATATGGTCATGAAAAGCATGCGTGAAGCGACGCCACACGAAGGCGTGTTCAATAGCGAGCAAGAGAAAATGATGACCAGCATGCTGGACCAGCAAATGAGCCAGACCCTGGCCAAACGCGGGGTCGGCCTGGCCGATGTGCTGGTGCGCCAGTTATCCAATAAAATCCAGACTCAGGATGCGGCCAATGGTGTCGGCAATACTGGCGCTACTAATGCCAGCGCTGCGGCCAATGGCAACAACGGTGGGCTCAAGCTCGACTTTAATTTGTCGCCACGGGCCGCGCAAAATGCTGTTGGCGCTGGCAATGGGGCTAACGCTACCAACGCTGCCAACCCGACAACCCTGGCAAATGCGGCTGCCAATGGCATTGGCGCAGGTGGCAGGCAGGCACAGATCAGCCGCATCGAAGCCCTGAATAATGAATTGAGCAAAGACCCCAATGCGCGGCCGTTTTTGCCGGGGCGGCTGGGTAATATGGCGCATCTGTATCTGGATAATCAACGGCTGGACGCGGTAGCGCGTGCCGATGGCAAACTGCCCGCCTTGATTGAAGGCACGGCATTGGCTGGCAGCACTTCGTCCGTGCGCAACCAGCCCGGCCATGTGCGCGCCTTCCAGGAGCGCATGGGCAAACATGCCGAACAAGTCAGTCGCGAAACCGGCATTCCGGCCAAATTCATGCTCGGTCAGGCTGCGCTGGAATCGGGCTGGGGCAAACGTGAAATTATCACCGCCGATGGCAAACTCAGCCACAATCTGTTTGGTATCAAGGCTACCGCAGGCTGGAAAGGCAAAACCGCTGAAGCTGTTACCACTGAGTACGTCAATGGTGTACCCTATACCCGGCGCGAAAAATTCCGGGTCTATGATTCGTATGCCGAAGGGTTTAAAGATTATGGCAAGTTGATCAGTAAAAATCCGCGCTATGAACATTTGATGACGCAATCGCAGGACGCCAGCAGTTTTGCCAAAGGCTTGCAAAAAGCTGGCTATGCTACCGACCCGCATTACGCCTCAAAATTAACCAAAATTATTAACCAGAATTTGATTTAATGGCGTTAAAATAACGCTGCTGCCATGGATCGATGCTTAAGTTTTGGCAACTTGTGCCGTTGATAGCATGAGCATGGTTTTCAGCCCAAGCCTTGACCCGGGCCTTGGCCCATCCGGCGCTTGTTTGTATTACCAACCTGTTGAAACGAAAGTAAAAAATGGCAAGTCTGCTGTCTATCGCGCAAAGTGGCGTGCAAACCGCCCAAGCCGGGTTGACCACGACCGGGCACAATATTGCCAATGCCGCGACACCTGGCTATAGCCGTCAACAGGTGGTGCAAGCGACTGCCATCGGGCAAAATTTCGGTTTTGGCTTTCTCGGTAACGGGGTTCAGGTAGCGGGCGTCAAGCGCATCTACAGCGATTTTCTTGGCACCCAGGTCACTACCGCACAGACCAATAAAAGTTCACTTGAAGGTTACCTGTCGCAAATTTCGCAAATCGATAACTTGCTGGCCGATTCCAGTTCCGGGTTGTCACCCGCCTTGCAGGAATTTTTCAAGGGCGTGCAAGATCTGGCTTCCAATCCACAATCGGTGGCATCACGCCAGGCCGTTTTGTCTACCGCCGACTCGCTGGCGGCGCGCTTTCAGGGGCTCGATAACCGTCTGACTGAAATTCGGGACGGCGTCAATAGCCAAATCAATTCCAGCGTCATCGTCATCAATTCCTATGCCACGCAAATTGCCAAACTCAATGACTCCATCGCCATTCTGAGTTCCAACGCGGCCCAGCCACCGAATGATTTGCTCGATCAGCGCGATCAACTCATCAATGACCTGAACAAGGAAGTCAAAGCCACCGTCATCAAACAAAACGATGCCACCTATACCGTTTCCATCGGCAATGGTCAACCACTGGTGGTGGGCTCAACCCAGTTTAAACTGGCGGCAGTGCCATCGCCGACCGATCTGACCCGTACCGAAGTCGGTTATGTACTCAGTACCGGTACCAGTATTTTCCCGGAAACGGCCATCGTCGGCGGCAATCTGGGCGGCTTGTTTGATTTTCGCGCCAGCTCGCTGGATGTTTCGCAAAACTCGCTGGGGCGGGTGGCACTCGGGCTGGCTACCACCTTTAATGACCAGCACAAGCTGGGGCAAGATCAAAACGGTGCCCTGGGTACCGACTTTTTTAACGCCGCTGTGCCCAAGGTGACACCGAGCGTGTATAACGTCGGCAATGCCACCGTGACCAGCAGCGTGGTTGATGCCAAATTGCTGACCACCAGTGATTATGAAGTGCGGTTCGATGGCACCAATTACAGCGCCCGCCGTTTGGCCGACAATACCCTGTTGTCCAACGGTACACTGGCGCAAGCGCGTACTGCCTTGCAGGGCGATGGCATTGATTTCACCCTGACACCGGGCACGGCACCGCTGGTCAATGGTGACAATTTCCTGATCAAACCTACCACCTTTGGCGCGCAATTATTCAAGGTTAATGTCACCGATCGCGCCAATATTGCCGCCGCCGCCCCGATTAGCACCGTCACCGGTGCCAGCAATACCGGCAGTGGCAAAATTAGCCCGGGCTTTATTGATTCGTCCTATTTGCCCGCCAATGGCGGCTCACCGATTATTGCCCCGGCCAATGTGACGCTGACCTACGACAGTGCCACCGGAACCCTGTCCGGCTTCCCGCCAGCGCAGGATGTGACCGTCACCACCAACGGCGTTGCCGTGGTCAACCCGGCACCGGTCAACCAGTTGGCCTATACTGCTGGCTCGCAACTGAGTTTTGGTGGCGTCAATATCACCATTACAGGCACGCCAGCCAACAACGATACCTTTGTCATCAACCAGAACTTGTCCGGTGTTGGTGATAACCGCAATGCGCGTGCCCTGGCCGCCTTGCAGACCACCACCATTCTTGAACGAGGCACCGCGACCTACCAGGGCGCATATGCCGAGCTGGTCAGCTTTGTCGGCAATAAAACCCGTGAAATCCAGGTGAACGATACCGCAGCCGGGACCTTTCTGGATCAGGCCAAACTGGCGGCGCAAAATGAATCCGGGGTTAATCTGGATGAAGAAGCTGCCAATTTGATCCGTTATCAGCAAGCCTTTCAGGCAGCGGGCAAAGTGGCCCAGGTTGCCAGTACTTTATTTGATTTCCTGCTGACCCTGGGTCGATAGGAGGAGAGCATCATGCGCATCAGTTCTACCAGCATTTATGAAATTGGCGTCAATCAACTGGGTAATTTGCAAACCGGGCTGGCCCGCACGCAAAACCAGCTTTCGACCGGACGGCGTATCTTGACCGCTGCGGATGACCCGATTGCCTCGGCGCGGGCGCTGGAAGTGACGCAATCGGAACAAATCAATCTGCAATTGGCCACCAACCGGCAAAATGCACGTAGTTCGCTATCGCAAGTGGAACTGGCGTTGGGCAACGTCACCGGTTTGCTGCAAGACGTAAAAACCCTGGCGGTTAATGCCGGTAATGCCGCCCTGACCGATGCCGACCGCCGTTCGCTGGCGACCGAACTCTCGGGTCGTCTTGACGATTTGCTGGGCATTGCCAATACCGCAGACGGGGCGGGTGGCTATCTGTTTTCCGGCTTTAAAGCCACCACCTTGCCATTCATTAAAACCGCCACCGGTGCGCAATACCAGGGTGACCAGGGCCAGCGCTTTTTGCAAGTGGGCTCGACCCGCTCGCTGCCGATCAGTGATTCCGGTAATTCGGTATTTGAAGACAATATTACCGGCAATGGTACCTTTGCCACTTCGGCCAATATCGTGCCACCCAATACCGGCTCCGGCATTGTTTCTTCCGGCTCGGTTACCAACGCGGCCCTGTTGACGGGTGAAAACTATAAAATTGCCTTTACCGTGGTGCCGGGTAGTCCGCCAGTAACCACGTTTGATGTGACCAATACCACCACCAATGTGCCGGTTTCGGTCGGCAATCCATATGTGAGTGGGGAACCCATTAATTTTGATGGTTTGCAACTTGATGTTCGTGGTTCGCCTGCCGATGGCGACAGCTTTAACATTGCACCCAGCGTCAAACAAAGTGTCTTTACCACCTTTACCGATCTGATTTCGGCCTTGCGCGCCCCGGCCAGTGGTGCCACCGGGCAAGCTACCCTGACCAATGCCCTGAATGCGGCACAAGACAATATCAATAGTACGCTCGATAACGTATTGTCGGTACGTTCCACCGTCGGCTCGCGCTTGCGTGAAGTTGATTCGCTCGACAATGCCGGGCAAGATCTGGACATTCAATACAAGCAAAATTTGTCCGATTTGCAAGATCTGGATTACACCCAGGCCCTGTCCAAATTCGCCCAGACCCAGACCACACTGGAAGCGGCGCAACGCTCGTTTATCAAAATTACCAGTTTGTCCTTGTTTAACTACCTGGGTTAGTTGGCTACCGGGCCGGATTTTAAGGTACTGATCAAATCAGCAGTAGTTTTGCGTTACACTATGCGCTACTGAACCGCTAAAACCCTGATTTATGCTGGAACTCGACCTTTTTGAGCGCGAAGCGATGCAAGTGGCACCCGGCGCATTTTATGTGCCGCGCTGGCTCGCTGTGGCGCAACAAGTGAAATTGCTGGCGCAATGCCGGGAATGGGCGCGGCTGGTGGGCGGGTTTACCGTACCGCGCATGGCCGATGGCACACCACTCAGTATCAAATCGGTATTTCTTGGTGGTGATCTGCAGCAAGTGCAATCACCACTGTGGTCACAAACCCAGGTACTGGCATTTCCGCCGGAACTGGCGCAGATGGCGCAGCAAGCTTGCAGCGCCACCATGGGAAGCAAACCGGATTTTATGCCCGATTCTGCCATGTTGAACTGGTATGACCAACACAGTACGCTGGGCATGCATCAGGACCGGGCAGAAGCTGAAGATTCCATCGTGCGTGGTAGCCCGGTGATTGCGATTAGCCTGGGCGATGAAGCCGTGTTTCGCTTCGGTAATACCGTCAACCGCAACCGGCCATTTCAGGATGTAACCTTGCGCAGTGGCGATCTGTTCGTCTTTGGCGGCTTGTCGCGCCTGGCTTATCACGGCATTGTCAAAGTTTTCCCCGGCACCGCCCCGTCCGAACTACGCGCGCCCGATGGCCGTGCTTTTCCCGGTCGCCTTAGCGTGACGATACGCGAAATGGGGCAGGGCATCATGAATCCTCCCCGACGTAAAATTGATTAAGGAAAAAATCACGATGCAAGCAGAATTGAACAAGGCACCTGGCCCCAATCGTTGCCGCTGGGCCAACCCGAATAATCCTTTGTACCTGGCCTACCACGACCATGAATGGGGCCAACCCTGCCATGACGAAAACGTCCTGTTTGAAATGTTGAACCTGGAAGGTGCGCAAGCGGGTTTGAGCTGGGAAACCATTCTCAACAAGCGTGCCCACTATCGCAAGGTATTCGATGACTGGGACGCGCACAAAATTGCCGCCTACGACGAGGCCAAGGTAGCCGCCTTGCTGGCCGACCCCGGCATTGTGCGCAATCGTCTGAAAGTAGCGGCCACCATCAGCAATGCACGGGCTTATTTGCGCTTGTGTGAAGAATGCGGTTCACTTGATGCGTATTTGTGGCGCTTTGTGAATGGCACGCCGATACAAAACGATGGCAAGCAAGTAATTGTTAAAACCGCCTTGTCCGATCAAATTTCCAAAGACCTGAGCAAGCGCGGTTTCAAGTTTGTCGGCTCCACCATCATTTATGCCTATTTGCAATCCATGGGCCTGGTGAATGACCATGCCCATGGCTGCTTTTTGTGCGCAGTAAGCGATTAGCGTCCTACCGCCGTCAATATCGCATTATTGATGGAGTAAACCACGCCGTTCGGCCCGATCAGGGTGGGGGTGTAGGCCTGGCCGATGCCGGAATTGAGGCGGATGCTTTCAGAAAAGCTGTTGCTGACCATATCCCAGCGATACAGAATGCCATCTTCGCTA
>JBDLSU010000634.1:0-3197 GCA_039799405.1 Pseudomonadota bacterium
ACAATGGCAAAAGTCATGTTGCCCGGGTTCTCTGTGTCATAGATCAGGCCAAAATCACCATACCACAGCGGGAAATTGCTATAAATCACCGAAGAAGTAGCGATAAACGGAATTTCCGAAGCGTTGACATACCTGCGCTGATCAAGCCGATCGGTCACATCGTCATAATGCAAGGATGTTGGCGAAATATAATAGCCAGTCTCCTTGTTGACCACTGGCTTGCCGCTGCGCTTGCCGGTATCGGTTACCACGCCATACCAGTCGCGCCCTTCCATAATCGGCGCATTGGTGACCGGATCAAAAGCAAGCACCCATTTCTCCTGTTCCTTGTCCCATACTTTTTTCTGCCGTTCATCATGCCCGGCATTGCCCAAATAATCGAGTGCTTCGTCGATATTCTTCGGATGGTAGGCAGTGGGCGCACCATCGGCACAAATTTGCAGGTGACCTTTATAAAATACCACATCGGCTTCAGCCAGTTTGTGAATGGTAATGGTGTCAGCCGCCTTGATCGGGGGGTTGGCTGAGGAATTGGTTGCGGTATTTTTATCGCGCTTGCTGTCCTTGGTATAGACCTTGGGCAAATCCGGCAAAGGCATGTATTTATCCTTAAAATGCACGATCTGAATATACGGATCGGCCGCCACATTATCGGTCATCATCTGCTCATACAACTTCACATATTCAAGGAACGCAATGGTTTTCTGTTTGCCTTCTTGCGGATCAATGCAGGTGAAGGTGGCAGAGGCCGCGTTGTTGACGCTCTCGCCGCTGATTTTGGTCAAAATCAAGGCGTGGGCGGAAAAACCGCTGCCTTTTTTGCTATCCACCGTCACCCACAGTGGCCCATGCAACTTCATCAAACTGACATAGGTGGAAAGCGGATAATTGGTCAGGGCGCTCTCGCCAGTCAGACCCAATGCCGCCAGCAGCGCTGGTTTTTGCTGGAAGGTCAGGCGCTGGTCGGCCAGGAACTGATCGACATAATCCTGCCCCGCCACCTTCAGCACTTCACGCGGGGTCAACACTTCACCCTGCTTCCACGAATACATCATGGTAGCCACCGCAGCCCAGCACACATTGTCCGATTCCTGGGTCAGCGGCATGATCACTTCCTTGACTTCAGCCAGCACAGCAAAGCCGGAACCGCTGGATTCGTCGATGCCATCTTCACTGCCGCCCTCACCTTCGGCACTGCCCACTTCCAGCGAAGTGACATTGCCTTTGGGGTCGGACTGCACCTTGACCGACTTGCCGGACTTGGCGGCGTCGATCACGGCCTGGGTTAATGGTGCCGGTTTGTTGCCCTTGCCAGCCTCCACCCGCGCTTCTTCAGCTTTGCCACCATCAATCTGATGCTCGATATGTTTTTGCACCAGTTCGCCATATTTCTTGCTGTCCAGGGCACCGCTGTTGCGGGCCGCATCGAGCGAATTCATGATCTTGTCGGAATTGTCGGTATTGTGCTTTTGCACCGCGCCCTTGGCCGCCAGTTCGGCCATGGCGCGGGCCGATTCCTGAGTCGATTTGAAGGTTTCCAGCGCATTTTTCTGGGTTTGATCGAGTCCGGTAATGTCCTTGAAAATACCGCTCTGACCCAATAATTGCGACAAAGCCCCCAGACCGGCACCCGGTGCCGGGTCGGTTGGTGAATTCTGGATATTGATGATGGGCTGGGCAAAATCCTTGTAGTTGGGCTTGTACTCGGTCACCTGCGGGGTGCCGATGGTGACCGGATTGACCGTGGTGGGTTCGTCGGGTTTGAATCGTTCCCAGTCCTGCGAGGTATTGATTTCGACTTTTTCGCAAGCCGAGCACGAACCCTGCACCGCTTCGCAAAATACCCCACGGGTCGGTACGCTGATGCGGTAGGGAGGCACCGGCTTTTGTGGGCTGTAGTGATCAAACAGGCTGATCTGTTCGACGGTTTCCGTATCGCCTTCCTTGCGCACGGCAATCACATACGAGCGATCCAGCTTGAAGCCGGGTGCCACCGGAAATACCAGCGAATTGCCGACCACGCCGACCAATTCGTTACGCACCACCGAGGCCAGGCTCTTGTAGACCGAAGGCTGATTGAAATCGTCATAGACCTGAATATGGAAGCCGTCGAGCAGCAGGTAGCGCCGGTCCGGGTCCAGGTTGTACCACAGCGTTTTGTTGTAATACTCCAGATTGCTGTTCAAGTGTTCCATCAGTTCTTGCACCAGATAGCGGTCTTCCAGCCGTGGATCACGCAACTCGTCGGAGGTGGGTGGGGTATCGAGGGTAACCGGATCAAGCACATCCAGATCATTGCGCACGGCACCATTGAACAACACGCCTTTGAAATGCGCAGTTGAATAATACAGGCTCAGGCTTTCGACCATGATCGGGGTGGCGCTTTTCATCAGGCCGGTGGCTTCAATGCCAAGCACAATCTTGTTGATCTGACGCCGGGTCAAATTGGTACGCTGGCCCTGGATTGCAAACAGCAGCGATTGCTCGCCACCATAATAATTGCTCATCAGGGTAAAGTCGGCACTGAAGGGCGCGAGGCGGAATTTGTCGCCCAGCTTGCGCGCCAGTTTTGGCACGATTTCGCTGTGAAAAATTTCATCCCACTGGGCAATCGGCCGATCCTGGAAAAACTCGCGCAACAACTGCACGGCAGTGCCGCGCCCCAGCAAGCTGGCATAACCGGTCCAGGCTTCCAGTGCGGTCTGGTCGTTATTGAAAAACGAGTTGTCAAACTTCTTGATGCGGATGGCCTGGGCCGGCGGTTTGGTTTCATAGTCGGAATCCAGATCCATGTATTCATCGATCTTGGCATTGACCGCATCGACTTTCTTGTCGGATGCCATGCCAAATAGCGCCCCGAAAAACAGGCCAAAAAACAGACCGATAAAAGCACTACCCGGGTCATGCCGGGTCTGTTCCACAATCGGCCAGTTCTTGATACGGTCATAGTGGGAGAACGGCCGGATAAAATTGACCCGCACCCACATTTCGCCCTGAATCTGCGCAATCGGGTCATCGGCAAAGCTGCCTTGCGGATAGTCCACGTTCTCATAATTGGTCTGGATGCGGGAATTGGCATCAAACGCCTTGACCAGCGCATTTTCCCCAATTGCAGCGGGCAGATAGGTACTTGATGGGCGATATAGCAGGTTGGCGGCCAGGGTATCGCGCCATTTGACGACATTTTCGCGGGTGAA
>JBDLSU010000635.1:0-4320 GCA_039799405.1 Pseudomonadota bacterium
GGATTCCGCAATCGTTCCAAAATCTGAGTCGTACCCCGGAGCAGGGTAAGACCACGTAATTTGCCTTATTTTGCATTAATTTGCATTAATCCGCCGCATTGGCGCAGAATCAATTATCAGCACCAATGCGCAGCGCTTCACTGCGCGACAATTCGGCCTGTTTTTTCTGCACCTCGCGCTCCGATGGTGCCAGCATGGTCGGCCAGCCGATCAGGTGCTGTTCGGCAATATCCGACAAGGCGGCAATCCATTTCGGACTGTCGTTACCGCAAGCGATATAGTGAAATTCCTTGCCGCCCGCCTGCACGAACGCCGCTTTCACTTCCATCTGGATTTCTTCCAGCGTTTCCAGACAATCACTAATAAATCCGGGGCAAATCACATCGACTCGTTGCAGGCCCTGTTGCGCCAGTTTTTCAATAGTAGGCTGAGTGTAAGGTTCCAGCCATTTGGCTTTGCCAAAGCGCGATTGAAACGTCACCAGGTATTGATCCGGACTCAGCCGCAACTGTTCGGCCAGCAGGCGCGCGGTTTTATAGCATTCGCAGTGGTAGGGGTCGCCCAGCGTCAGCGTTCGCTCGGGCACGCCGTGAAAACTCATCACCAGCTTTTGGCCACGACCGTATTGTTCCCAATAATTCAGCACCGCATGCTTCAGGGAATCAATATACGCTTCATGATCGTGGTAGTGCTTGACCATGCGCAGTTCCGGAATATTGCGCACCTGGCGATAATGGGCAAATACCGCATCGAAAATCGAAGCCGTGGTGGTGGCCGAATATTGCGGATAGGCGGGCAAAATCAGAATCCGGTCAAAGCCTTCCTGCTTGAGTTTGTCCAGCACCTCGTCAATTCCGGGCTTGCCATAACTCATCGCATAGACCACCTTCAAACCACTG
This sequence comes from Pseudomonadota bacterium, assembly GCA_039799405.1. GTDB lineage: Bacteria > Pseudomonadota > Gammaproteobacteria > Burkholderiales > Burkholderiaceae_D > CAMBDR01. Next base: position 900 of record JBDLSU010000635.1, read on the forward strand.
TGACCGCGTTCGCCCAGATAGCCCTGCATCAGCGCGGCTTGCTTGTGGGTATATACCTTGAGGGGCGAGCCATCGCGGGTCCAGATCATTTCATATTTTTTGGCCGATTTGCCGGAGCGAAACGGCACAATGATGCCGTTCAAAATCCACCACCACACCATTTTGGGAATTTCCACGACCCGTGGGTCGGATAAAAACTGGCGCAGATACGGTCTGACGGCTGCGGCAGTGGGGGCATCCGGCGAGCCAAGGTTGATTAACAACACCGCCGTTTTATCGATGCTACCGTGGGTATGAGAAGGTTCTTTGCGAAAGGACATAATTGCCAGCGAGAAAAAAGAGTTAATCGCCATTATAAGTTTGAATCCCGGGTCAGACGACGCAGGTAGCGTCAATCACCCGGATTTGCCGGGATTTGCCCGGTTTTAATCGCGCAGTCGCATCAGGAAGCCAACAATTCGCGCGCATGGCGGCGGGTGGTAGCGGTAATTTCAACCCCGCCCAGCATGCGCGCCACTTCTTCGACCCGCGCCTTGCTGTTCAACACGTCGATCCGCGACACGGTTTTACCATCGCCACTATCACCCTTGCTGACCTGGAAATGGCTATTGGCCTGGCTGGCAACCTGTGGCAAATGCGTCACACACAAGACCTGATGCTGCTGGCCCAGGCGTTTTAACAAGCGCCCCACCACTTCCGCCACCGCGCCGCCGATGCCGCTATCAACTTCATCAAAAATCAGGGTCGGAGTATTGGTGACGGCAATCACGGTAATGGCCAGTGCAATGCGCGCCATTTCACCGCCGGACGCCACTTTCGCCAGCGCACGCGGTGCGCTACCGGCATGGCCCGCCACCAGAAATTCGACGCTCTCCAGCCCGAACTGGCCCGGCTCGCACGGATGCAGCGCCACTTCAAAGCAACCGCCGCCCATGCTCAGTTCCTGCATCGCAGCCGTCACGGCGCGACTCATTTTGCCCGCAGCCAATTGGCGCGCTTTACTTATGCCCTGCGCCAGTTGCTGGTATTGCGCCTGCGCCGCTTGTTCTTGCTGGCGCAGTCCGTCCAGATCACTGGCCACCACCAGTTGTTCCAGTTGGCCCGACAATGCCTGATAGTGCGCGGGCAATTGTTCTGGCTCAACCCGAAATTTACGCGCCATCGAATGCAAGGCATCCAGCCGTGCTTCCACCTGTTGCAAGCGCTCCGGATCGAGTTCAACCCGTTCCAGATAATCATTCAGGGCATATACCGCTTCCTGCAAGTGAATGCGCGCCGGTTCCAGACAATCGAGAACGGCTTGCAAGTCATTATCCAGACTGAGTAATTTGCCCAGCTTCTGGTTCAGACTGGACAGGCTGGAGAGTAACGGGTAATCGGAATCGGATATCACACCGAGCGCTTCTTGCGCCCCTTCCAGCAAGCTGGCGGCATGCGCCAGGCGGCTGTGTTCATGGCCGATTTCGCTCCATTCCCCTTCTTTGAGCGCCAGTTTTTCCAGTTCCGCCACTTGCCATTCGAGCCGTTCGCGCTCCAGCCCACTCTGACGGGCCGTACTTTCGGCTGCCTCACGTTGCCGCACCAATTGCCGCCAGGCCTTATGCGCCAATGCCAGTTGCTTCAATTGCGCCCCGACCGCCTCATCGTCTTGCCCCATCTGGTGATCCAGCATGGCGCGCTGGGCGTCGGTTTTCAGCAGCGACTGATGCATGTGCTGACCATGAATATCGATCAGCATTGCACCAATTTCGCGCAACTGGCTGGCGGTGGCGCTAATGCCATTGATAAAGGCTTTGGAGCGGCCAGCGTTATCGATCACCCGGCGCAACATGACCCCGCCTTCCTCAAGCGCGTATTCCTGCTGCGCCAGCCAGGCATCGACTGCCGCATTACCGGCAAATTCGGCACTGATATCGGCGCGCTGTGCGCCTTCGCGCACCATCGAGGCTTCGCCACGCCCGCCCAGGGCCAGGGTCAGGGCATCAATCAAAATCGATTTCCCCGCCCCGGTTTCACCGGTAAATACCGTAAAGCCAGAAGAAAATTCCAGTTCTATGACATCAACAATAACAAAATCACGAATCGATAAAGTACGCAGCATGGCAGCAAAAGAGTGATGACTGACAAAAACCAAAAAGTTAAAACCAATTCAAACCGTTCCCAATCCATTCAAACAAGCGCCTTCGCAGACTAGTCCGGACCATTTCGATGGTTTGGCGTGTTTGGCGTGTTTGGACTATGCGGATTATTTGTTGGAATCCGACGGGTATTCATTCCAATGTAATTTTTCGCGCAGGGTGTCGTAATAGCTCCAGCCCAGCGGATGCAAAAAAGTGACCGTGTGGGGAGAGCGTTTGATACTGATCAGATCGTGTTGCTCCAGCGAAGCAAACGATTGCATATCAAAATTAAGACTGGTATTGCGCCCACCCATCACTTCAATCTTGATTTCGCTGCCATCAGGCACCACAATCGGGCGGTTTGACAGCGAATGCGGTGCAATTGGCACCAGCACAATCCCGTTCAGGGTCGGATGCAACAAGGGGCCACCTGCGGAGAGCGAATAGGCGGTTGAACCGGTCGGCGTCGAAACGATCATGCCATCGGAGCGCTGGTGATACATAAAGTGGTCTTCCACTTCCACCCGCAATTCCACCATGCCCGCACCCGCACCGCGCGCCACTACAATGTCATTTAAGGCCAAACCGAAGAACACCGCCGCACCGCGCCGGATCACGCGCCCCTCCAGCATGCCACGACGCTCCGATTTATAGTTGCCAGCCAGAATTTCAGCCAGTACCGGCATCATTTGCGAGCGCGAAATATCGGTAATGAAGCCCAGATTGCCATGGTTGATACCGATCAACGGTACGTCAAACGGGGCCAGCAGGCGCGCAATCCCGAGCATGGTGCCATCGCCACCGAGCACGATTGCCACGTCAGCATGCAGACCAATATCGGTAGGCGTCATGGCTGCCACGCCTTTGACCATGGTTTTGAGCGCCTCGTTTTGCGCCGTCTCGATTTCAAAAATGACGGTGTGACCATTTTCCTGAAGAAAATCAACGATTTGCGTCAAAGAATGCTCAATTCCGGGGGTATGCTGTCTGCCGACGAGCGCAATAGTTTTTGGCATGATGGTGGCGATGGGTTGATTCAAGCAAGACGGATATGGCGGATAAACCTGTGGGCGAACCGATATGATCAAGATTAAACCATAAATTTGCTGCGCTGAGAGGCGATGTCGAAATCGCCTTCACAAAAAAATCCTGCTCTCCATGCATCGGTCAGGCCACCACAAAAGCCTGCATGAAAACCACACCCGGACCTGCAGGGCCAAATTCGCCGGTCTGTCCGCCACAGCCGCCCCCTGACACCTTGCCGTGCGAGCGATAATTATTTCCACGCGCCCCAATCGCCT
>JBDLSU010000636.1:0-2704 GCA_039799405.1 Pseudomonadota bacterium
ACTTGCACATTCCTCCAAAGGTTTCATGTCAGAATATTATGTTTGAAAAAATCCTTATCGCCAATCGTGGAGAAATTGCCCTGCGCATCCAGCGCGCTTGCCACGAAATGGGTATCAAAACGGTGGTCGTGCATTCCGAAGCCGACCGCGAGGCCAAGTATGTCAAGCTGTCTGACGAATCAGTTTGCATTGGCCCCGCTCCCTCCAACCTGAGTTACCTGAATATGCCCGCCATTATCAGCGCGGCGGAAGTAACTGACGCCGAAGCGATTCACCCGGGCTATGGCTTCCTGTCGGAAAATGCGGATTTTGCCGAACGGGTAGAAAAATCCGGCTTTGTCTTCATCGGCCCCAATCCGGAATCGATCCGCATGATGGGCGACAAGGTGGTCGCCAAGCAAACCATGATCAAGGCGGGCGTACCGTGCGTACCCGGTTCTGATGGGGCGTTGCCGGACGATCCGAAAGCCATCATCCAGACCGCGCGCAAGGTCGGTTATCCGGTCATTATTAAAGCCGCCGGTGGTGGTGGTGGCCGCGGCATGCGGGTGGTGCATACCGAAGCCGCCTTGCTCAACGCCGTCACCATGACCAAGACCGAAGCCGGTAGCGCCTTTGGCAACCCGGAAGTGTATATGGAAAAGTTTCTGGAAAATCCACGCCATGTGGAAATCCAGGTTCTGGCCGATGAATTTAAAAACGCAGTATGGCTGGGCGAGCGCGATTGCTCGATGCAGCGACGCCATCAAAAAGTGCTGGAAGAAGCACCGGCACCGGGCATTGCACGCAAATTGATCGAACGCGTTGGCGAACGCTGTGCCGAGGCTTGCCGCAAAATGGGTTATCGCGGTGCTGGCACCTTTGAATTTTTGTATGAAAACGGTGAGTTTTACTTCATCGAAATGAATACCCGGGTTCAGGTTGAACATCCGGTCACGGAAATGATTACCGGCATCGACATCGTGCAAGAGCAAATCCGCATCGCAGCGGGCGAGCGCCTGCGCTACCGCCAGCGCGACATTCATTTCACCGGTCATGCCATCGAATGCCGCATCAATGCCGAAGATCCGTTCAAATTTACCCCGTCGCCAGGGCGCATCACCAACTGGCATACCCCGGGTGGCCCCGGTATCCGGGTCGATTCGCACGCTTACTCCGGTTACTATGTACCGCCGCACTATGATTCAATGGTGGGCAAGCTGATTTCCTATGGCAGCACCCGCGAACAAGCGATCCGGCGCATGCAAATTGCGCTGTCGGAAATGGTGGTGGAAGGCATTCAGACCAATATTCCCTTGCACCGCGAGTTGATGGTGGATGCCCGCTTCATCGAAGGCGGCACCAATATCCATTATCTGGAACATAAACTGGCCGACAAGCCGGATTTGCCGAAAAAGTAAGGATGCCATGAGTTGGATAGAAATCGTCATTGAGATTGCGCTGGATCAGGCCGAAGCCCTGTCGGACGCCTTGATGGAAGTGGGCGCACTCTCGGTGTCGGTGGAAGATGCTGACGAAGGCACCGAAGCCGAACAACCGCTGTTTGGCGAACCCGGCATGATCCCTGCCAAAACCGCGTGGGAACACAGCCGCGTGGTGGCCTTGCTGGAAGCTGATTGCGACCATGCCGAACTGGTGCAAGCGGCCAGCGAACAACTCGGCATCGCCCTGCCCGTGTATATCACCCGCAGTGTCGCCGATCAGGACTGGGTGCGTCTGACCCAGTCGCAGTTTGAACCCATCGCCATTGGCAAACGCATCTGGGTCGTACCGAGCTGGCACCAGGCCCCTGATCCGGATGCCCTTATTTTGGAACTCGACCCCGGCCTGGCCTTTGGTACTGGTAGCCATCCTACCACCCGCTTGTGCATGGAATGGCTGGAAGCCAACGCCCGCCCCGGCGGCACGGTGCTCGATTATGGCTGTGGTTCCGGCATTTTGGCCATGGTCGCAGCCAAAACCGGCGCGCGGGAAGTAATCGGTGTCGATATTGATCCGCAGGCGATTGAATCCGCCCAGGAAAATGCCGAACGCAATGATTGTCGTATTTTATTTCAGGTACCCGACGACTTTGCCCAAAGCAGCGCGGGCCGCCAGTTTGATACGGTGGTGGCCAATATTTTATCCAGTCCGCTGAAATTAATGGCCCCCTTGCTGGCAGGCCGGGTTGCCGCTGGCGGTGCCCTGGTACTGTCGGGCGTACTGGCGCGCCAGGCCGAAGAAGTTGCGGCAGCGTATGCGCCCTTCATTACCCTTACGGTATGGGCCGAGCAAGAAGGTTGGGTCGCACTGGCCGGTCAGATGCCAGCAGCATCGGTATAAGGTGCCATGGCGCTGGCAACCCGCTGTCCCCATTGCCACACGACTTTCCGGGTCGTGCATGACCAGCTCAAACTGCGCTCTGGCATGGTGCGCTGCGGTAATTGTCAGCAAGTGTTTAATGGCATCGAACACCTGATCCGGGCCAATACCCCGGGTACGCCAGCGCCAGCACCAGCACCTGCAGCAGCCGCTCCAGCAGCAGCCCCCGCCACACCTGTGGTAGCTGCAGCCACTGCCGCTTTGGCAACTTCTGCGCCATCCGTAGCTGCCGCAGCAATGCCAGCTACAATGCCAACTACAACGCCAACTACAACGCCAGCGCTGCTGCCAGATACAGCCAGTGCAGTATCCGGCGCGATACAAAACCCCGGGCCGGATGCAA
>JBDLSU010000637.1:0-4080 GCA_039799405.1 Pseudomonadota bacterium
CAATGTCAAACAACTGGGCGCTGCCAGCGACAGCGGTACAGACCTGTATTTTTCTGCTACCAAACTGTATCTGGCGCAAAGCTTGTTGCTTAACACCAATGTGCGCCTGACCAAGGCCAATCAGTTTGGCTTGCTGGGCTTTGGTGGCGAGCGCCACAACCGTTACCAGCCCAAGCTGGAAATGTCGGCTGCGTATTTGATCACGCGCCAGTGGGTGGCCGGGATGGAGTACCGGATGAAGCCGCGCAATCTGGCGCTGGACAATGAAAAAGATGCCTGGGATGTGTTTGTGGCCTGGTTTCCCAATAAAAATCTGTCCCTGACCGCAGCCTGGGTCAATCTGGGTGATATTACGGTATTGAACCCAAAACGCCAGCAAGGCTGGTACTTGTCCTTGCAAGCCGGTTTTTAATCAAGCTTGCCGCATCACCATGACATAAAAAAGGAGACAAAAATGAAACAAAGATTGCAAAGGATTGGCGCTTTTTGCTTGCTATTGCTCAGTGCTTGCGCGTATGCTGAACCCGGCGGCGAGTTTTACACTGGCCTGGGCGGGAAAGAAGGGGTGCACAAGCTGGCAACGCAACTGGTGCAACTGGTACAGGTCGATCCGCGCCTTAAAGCCCAGTTTGCCGAAATCGATGCGCCGCATCTGGTGGATATGTTGGCGCAACAATTTTGTGAGTTGAGCGGTGGCCCCTGTCGCTATAGTGGCAAAGCCATGGATGTGATACACGATGGCATGAAAATTACCACTGCGCAATTTAATGCGCTGGCGGAAGATTTGCAGCAAGCCATGACGATGCAAGGCATACCGAATTCGATTCAAAACAAGTTGATCGCCAAATTGGCACCGATGCAACGCCAGATTGTTGGCAAATAGGGCGTACTTGCACTCTTCACAGGAGGGGGCTGAGATGACACAAGCATGGTTCAGATTGACCGATTTATCCGGCCGCGATATTGACAACCCGAGCAGTGAGCAGCGTGCTGCTGCCATCGCTGCGGTGTATGACACGGCCAAACCGGAAACCGGTCTGGGTTCGGTGGTGTTTAAATTTGGCTACGACGACGGCTTGTTGTATGAGCTGGAAGTGATGAGTGGCGGCGCGGTCAAGTTTGAAGAGTGGTCAGATGAAGATTACGAAGTCGAATTGACCGAACCGCGTGCCATGCTTGATGTACCGCAACAACAGGCACTGCAAATGTGGGATTGGCTGGCGCAACGCCAGATCAGCAAAATCCGCAAGGAAGCCTGGGAAGTTCTGGACCGCAACAAGGAAAAAGACTGGATCATGTTGCCAACCAAACCCGGGGCCAGGGTTTGAGCGCCGTTTGACTTCGCTGCAGTCCGGACGGCGAGCGCTATAAACGGGCTTTTCAGTCCGGAGAAGTCAGAAATTCGGTAAATAGCACCTGCTGTACATTCGCTTCGGGAAATTTTTTGTTGATCGCTTCGGTCAGATTGTCTTGCAGATTCGGTAATTTATCCGGTTTGTTGCCACTCAATTGTTTGGCATCGGTTTTTTCCAGCGTGGTCTCAACAAACTTTTGCAGCGATTTTTTATTTTCCACTACCCAGGCGGCATCCTGCATGCTGGTCTGCAAGGCCACCGTGGTGCGCACCGTAAAACTTTGTCCCTGGAAGCGAAACGTCGGCAAGCTGGCAAAGGCAGCAACCGGTCGATCATTTTGCTGTTGCTGGCGCATATAACCCCAGGCCAATAACAGGCCGATCATGGCGGCTACCACTATCACTGCGATATAGGCGACGGTATTGTCGTTGGATTCGTGTTTGTTTTTCATGCTGCCAGCCAGCAAAAAGGATAAGCGCCAAGCTTACCATTTTTACCGGCCATTCCGCGTGTAAATTACACTGCAGGGCGCAATTTGCGATCAATGTGACATCAGTACTGGCAGTGTCATGGTTTCCAGAATCGTGCGAGTAACGCCACCCAGAATGGTTTCACGGAAACGCGAGTGTCCATAACCGCCCATTACCAGCAAATCCGAGCCAAAATCATTGGCCAGGGACAGCAGTGCGTTACCGACATCAAGCTTGTGGTGGCTGACCGGATCAAGGTGGGTGTGGTGTTGTGAAATTTCGACCTTGATACCATGCCGCGCCAGATACAGCGCAATATCGGCACCCGGCTCTTCACCATGCAATTCGGCATTGCTCTCCGGGTTGAATACCGCAATTTGCACCAGCTCGGCTTGCTGCAACAACGGCATGGCATAGGTGATGGCGCGGGTGGCTTCCTTGCTGGCATCCCACGAGATCAAGACCCGTTTGCCAACCGTATCAAAATTGCCGACATAGGGCACAATCAACACCGGGCGAGCCGAATGCAGCACCACGTCTTCCGGAAAATCGCTCATGATGGCGGCGGAAATATGTTCCGGGTCATGCTGGCCGATCACCAGCAAATCGCAGTAGCGCGCATGCAAGCAAAAGCCGGCGGCGGCGTCATCATCGACAATGCGTTGTTCAAACGAAGTAACCCGGGCCTGGCGCATCGCGGGTTCAAACTGGGACATCGATCGATCGGCCATCTGGCGTAAATAATCCAGATGCATCGACAGATTCGGATTGGAATGGGTGACCCGGGCATTTTGGTAAATAAAGTGGGAGATGCCAGTCATGCCGATACCGATTACGTGCGCCTCTTGTGCATTGGCAATTTGGCTGGCCAGCCGGATACGGTTTTTGCAGTTATTGGTTTCATCGACATGCACGAGTATGGTTTTGTAAGACATGTTGAACTCCGGTAGGAAAATGGATGGTTTTCATTTATGATCGCAACGACGGTTTGCATTGATTGACCTGAATGATGAACCTCAATGGCTGGCTAATTATAGGCCAATTTGCCGCCATGGATAGTGCTACTATTGTTAGTTTGCACAGAATTATCGGGCATGTTGATGTGGGTCAAGCAAGAGGTAAAATCCCCACAGTCCGGTATCTTTTACCCACTATTTTGACGCCAAAAGTGCCGCCATTGCCGCTGAGGAAGCAAAACAGCATACACTACAAGCTCGCCAACCAGCATTGCCAAAGCGCTATGCCTGGATGAGCAATTTTGCCAAAATGCAATAGTAAACTTTGGGGGCCGGGATGATGGAATTCTCGACAACACGTCGTACCTTTTTGAAAGTGCTGGCCAGCGGCGCCACCGTCTCGGTGGCGGTGAATAGCTTGCCCGGGCTGGCAGCGGTGGCAAATGCAGCCAATGCCGCCACCGCATCGGCAAACAACCCGGATGCCATGCCAGCCTGGGGGCCGGTGCCAGGCAAGGCGCGCTGGCGTATCGATGGCATGCCCAAGGTAATGGGCAAAAAAATCTATGCGCGAGACTTTGCTGCGCGCGATTTCAAAACCTGGCCACAAAACGAGCAATGGCTGTACGCGCTGCGCTGCGGGCGCTTCGACCAGGCGGTGCTGGGCTATGATTTATCGATGTTGCCGCCCGATATTCAGCCAATCGTGGTCGATGCCAAAGTGCTGGCGGATAATAAAATGCTGCCAATGGCGTCAAATATGAATACGCCGTTTTTCACCCAGATCGGCAGCGCGCCAGACTTTTTCGGCCAACCGGTGGCGATGCTGATTTTTAATGATTTCAACAGCTATCGGCGTGCTGTCAAAATCTTGCAGTTTAATCCGGATGTGATCAATTACGGCCAGAAAATGGCCCCGTTCACTGTGCCTTACACACCAGGCACGCATTATGTGCGTGATGACGAGCAGAAGTTTTCTTATGCTGGTACCCCAACGGATGTGTACAAGGCGCGCCAGTTCCAGGTCTCGAAAGAGATTCGCAAAAAGATTTCTGACAACGTCAAGAGCAAAAAATGGCAGCAATTTACCCGCCAGTTTTATACCCAGACCATTGACCCGATGTTTATGGAGCCGGAATCCGGCCTGGCCTGGCACGACGCAGCCAGCGCACGCCTGCATCTGGTACTCGGTACCCAGTCGCCCTCGGGTGACCTGGGCGAATGTGCCAGTACCTATGGCGGCAGCAACTTCAAGCTGGATAAAATCGAAATCTATTCCTGCTACCCCGGCGGTGGCTT
>JBDLSU010000638.1:0-6606 GCA_039799405.1 Pseudomonadota bacterium
TCAGCGCCCGGACTTGGTGGTACCACCCGGCGGGCACGTACAGCATGTCGCCGGGATTGACCACGCACTCGACCATCAAGGCATTGCGCGCCAGCGGGAACTGTTCAAAATCCGGTGCCTCCGGGTTGAACGGCGAACCGAACAGAACCGGGTTCGCCTCGCGCGGGTACAGAAATTGATCGTGATGTGGCGGTGCCAGGAAAATGCGTTTGCTGCCCCAAATTTGCGCAAAAATATTGTCGTCATAGTCGCAGTGCAACGGCGTTACGGTTCCCGCCGGGCCAAGCCAAAAGCGTGGCGGGCCGATTCTGGTGAGCCAGGACGGCCAGTGACACATCGAATTGAGCACCCTCAGTTCCAGGTTGCCCAGATAGGGTGGCAGACCTTCAGTGCCAGCGGCGACCAGATCAAGATACGCCAGCAGCGACATATCCTGCATGGCGCGGTCGGGCGCAAATGCGGTGTTGATGTAGTCGCCCACGCGCGCCCGCACCGCCACCGAGCCGAAGCGCTCGCGCAGGGTTTGTGGGCTGAGGTTGGACAGGGGCCATTTGTTGACCACCCCGCTGATCAGGAACGGCAGCCCCAGAGCGGCTCGCGCCCGGAATGCCGCCGGGTCGGGGGCCGCAATGCGCGGCACGGCGGAAATGGCCGGGAGGCTACGTGCTGCGCGCCGGATTGCGTCGCGCATTGCTGTGATCGACGTGACGCCCCGCACCCGCGCATCGCGCTGCTCGCGCGCCTGCTTTTGCGCCAGTGCCTCTTCCGGTGAAGCCGATGCGGTTTGCTGCAGGCGTGGTGGTAGCCGTACTGACACCGGGCTTGACATGGGGGGAGACGGTGATATTTGCGCCTGTGTCGGTTCTTGCTTGCTTATCACCGGATTATTTCCTTTTGACATGGACGTTCACTCAATTTTTCTGCTGTCCTGGTGGTGGCAAAATCTGCTCAAACCGTTGCAGCGCGGCTGCGCCAAATGCCTGCGAGCGCCGGGTTTGCACATTCATTTGCACAATAACCGTTTGCGCGCTGGCGACACAAGCGCCATGCTGAAACAGCGCCTGCTCCAGCGTGAGCGAACTTTTGCCGATGCTGGCGATGCGGGTGCCGATATCCACTTGCCCCGGCCAGGTAACTTCGCCACGAAACGCCAGGTTCAGGTTGGCGATCACAAAGGTGCAGCCATCATCATGCAAGGCTTGCTGGCTTGAATAGAGAAATTCCACCCGACCGGTTTCCAGCATGGTGGCAAACACCGCGTTATTGACATGGCCCTGGCGGTCGGTGTCGGAATAGCGCAGTTTTTCGTGGCTTTTGAGTGGAAAATCAAGCAGGGTTGGAACAGTTTTTTCCATCGGCGTTTCTCCGGATGAGGGGCGGGTGAGTGGCAGGCCATAGCAGGAAGCGCATGCCATCGTGCCGAAACCGGCTTGCTCTGTCAAGGCAAATTCGCAGGGTATATTGCTGCGCCTGCCAAATCACAGTCGGGCCTGCTCTGTAGATTCACTTGATGGCAAGATTGGCAATTAAATTGTCAAAAAGTATATCTTTGAATTGTGGATGAAATGCGCCCAACGATTCGATGGCTCGGATTTTATTCATGGCGCTTTGCGCTGGCGCAATGACTGTTACCGCTTTCTTTTCGGCAAGCCGTGGCGGCGCACTATAAATGGGCGTGAGCCGTTATAATACGCACTTGTGCCAATTCTCCCTGTTTATTCAATGCAATTACTCGCCGTCGGCCTTAATCACACTACCGCGCCCGTTTCCCTGCGCGAGAAGCTGGCATTCGCGCCCGATCAGATCGGGCAGGCGGTGACGGCGGCGCGTGCCTGGTTTGGTAATACCGCGCAGGAAAGCGTGCAGCATGATGAGGCGGCGATTCTTTCCACCTGCAACCGCACCGAATTGTATTGCGTCAGCCACGTCGAAAACCCGGTTGAAGCCAGCGCCCATTTTCTGGCCAGTTACCACCAGCTTAATCCCGCCAATTTACTCCCGCATTTGTATACGCTGCCGCAAGAGCGCGCGGTACGCCATGCCTTTCGGGTGGCTTCCGGGCTGGATTCGATGGTGCTGGGCGAGCCGCAGATTCTGGGCCAGATGAAAGATGCAGTGCGCCAGGCCGAAGCGGCGGGCGGGCTGGGTACGTATTTGCACCAGATGTTCCAGCGCACTTTTGCGGTTGCCAAGGAAGTGCGCTCGACCACGGAAATTGGCGCGCACAGCGTGTCGATGGCGGCGGCGGCGGTGCGGCTGTCGCAGCGCATTTTCGATACCTTGCATGACCAGCATGTGCTGTTTATCGGTGCGGGTGAAATGATTGAACTGTGCGCCACCCATTTTGCGGCGCAGCAACCGAAGAGCATTACGGTCGCCAATCGAACGCTGGAGCGCGCCTTTACGCTGGCGCAGCGCTTTAACGGCCGTGCCATGCAACTGGGGCAATTGCCGGAGCAGTTGGCGCAGTTTGATGTGGTGATTTCGTGTACCGCGTCCACCTTGCCGATTCTGGGCCTGGGCATGATGGAGCGCGCGATCAAGGCGCGTCGCCACAAGCCGATGTTTGTGGTGGACTTGGCGGTGCCGCGTGATGTGGAAGCTGAAGTGGGGCGCTTGCGCGATGTGTTTTTATATACCGTGGACGACCTGACCACGGTGGTGCAAACCGGGCGCGAAAGCCGTCAGGCTGCCATTAGCCAGGCTGAAGCGATTATCGAAACCCGGGTGCAATCCTTCATGCACTGGATTGATGACCGCGCGATTGTGCCAGTGATTAAAAGCCTGCATGAAACCAGCGAAGCGATGCGTTTGCATGAGCTGGATCGTGCCAAGAAAATGCTGGCGCGCGGTGATGATATTCACGAAGTGCTGGAAGCCCTGTCCAAGGGCATGAGCGCCAAATTTCTGCACGGCCCGCAACAGGCCCTGCATTCGGCCCAGGGCGATGAACGCGCCCGCCTGGCCAGCTTGTTACCCCAATTATTCCGCACCCGGCGTTAGCTGGCTTGATCTGGTTTGAACTTTTTGCACTGCATGCACCCTGAGGGTGATGTCGGTGCGGTTTTCCCTTTTCAAGTAGAGCACAAAATGAAACCTTCGATGTTAAGCAAACTCGACCAACTGGCCAATCGCCTGGTCGAATTGAATGAATTATTAATGACGCCGGAAGCGACCCATGACATGGACAGCTACCGCAAAATGACGCGGGAACACGCGGAGCTGGGGCCGCTGGTGGAGCTGTACCACGCTTACCAGCAAACCGAAAGCGATATTCTGGATGCGCAAGAAATGTTGAGCGACCCGGAGATGAAGCAATTTGCCCAGGATGAAATTCAGGAAGCCCGTGCGCGTGCCGAAAGCCTGACGCTGGACTTGCAGAAAATGCTGCTGCCCAAAGACGCCAACGACGAGCGCAATGTGTTTCTGGAAATCCGCGCCGGTACCGGTGGTGATGAATCGGCGCTGTTTGCTGGCGATTTGCTGCGCATGTACACGCGCTACGCCGAGCGTAACCGCTGGCAGATGGAAATGGTGTCGGAATCGCCGTCAGAACTGGGTGGCTACAAGGAAGTGATTGTGCGCATCATCGGTCTGGGCGTGTATTCCAAGTTGAAGTTTGAATCCGGCGGGCACCGGGTGCAACGGGTGCCCGCCACGGAAGCGCAAGGGCGCATCCACACCTCGGCCTGTACCGTGGCGATTATGCCGGAAGCGGATGAAGTGGAAGATGTCAACATCAACCCGGCCGATATCCGCATCGATACCTTCCGCGCCTCCGGTGCGGGGGGGCAGCACATCAATAAAACGGATTCGGCGGTGCGCATTACCCATATGCCGACCGGGATTGTGGTGGAATGTCAGGATGACCGCAGCCAGCATAAAAACAAGGCTTCGGCCATGAAAGTGTTGGCGGCGCGCATTAAAGACGTGCAATTGCGTGAGCAGCAGTCAAAAGAAGCGGCGCAGCGCAAAAGTTTGGTCGGATCGGGTGATCGTAGCGAGCGCATCCGCACGTATAATTTCCCGCAAGGTCGCATGACCGATCATCGCATCAATCTGACCCTGTACAAGCTGGACTTTATTATGGATGGCGAGTTGCAGGAATTGACCAATGCTTTGTCGGCGGAGCATCAGGCCGAATTGCTGGCCCAGCTTGGGGACTAACCCTTTTTTATTTGGAAACCTGACATTATGAAATCGCGTCTGGCACTATTGTTTGTTGCACTGTCCAGCTTTGGCCTGATCGGCATTGCACTGTATTTGCAAATCGCCAAGGGCATGCAAGCTTGTCCGCTGTGTATTATTCAGCGCTATCTGTTTATCGCCATCGGCGTGTTTGCCCTGATCGGGGCGGCTGGGTCGGCGGTGAAACCGGCTTCTGCGCTGGGTTTGTTGACTGCGCTCGGCGGGGCCGGGGTGGCGGGAAAGCTGATGTATGTGCAGGCGTATCCCACCATTTCGTGCGGGATCGATCCGGTCGAAACCATGCTCAATAAAATCTTTACCGCCGAATGGTTTCCTGTCCTGTTTCAGGCCAACGGTGAATGCACCACGCCGTACCCGCCGTTTTTGGGCTTGACCATTCCGCAGGGGGCGCTGCTGTGGTTTGTGTTGTATACCCTGGTGTTTGTGGTATTGCTGTTGCGCCGTCGTCAGGATTGATGGCAGGCCATGATGCCAGCATGAGCGAGACCACACTGGGGCAGTTGCAGGCCGTCGGGTATGATGCGCGCATCGCGCAACTGGACCGGCTGGAGTGGCGCATGCTGCTCTCGCATGTGCTTCGCTTGTCACGCATTGAATTGATTACGCAGGATCAACGCCCGGTCAGTGCAAAAGAACTGGCGCAATTGCACAGCCTGGCGGCGCGTCGGCTACAGGGCGAGCCGATGGCGTATTTGCTGGGCCAGCGCGAGTTTTATGGCTTGATGTTGCAGGTTACCCCCGCCGTATTAATCCCCCGTCCGGATACCGAAACCTTGCTGGAACAAGCCTTGGCGCGCTTGCAGCCGGGTTACGCTGCGCGGGTGCTGGACATGGGCACCGGCAGTGGCGCGCTGGCAGTGGCGTTGGCGCATACCCGGCCGCAATGTCAGGTGGTGGCGCTGGATGTGAGTGAGGACGCTTTGCAGGTGGCGCGTGCCAATGCCGCGCAGCATCAGGTGACGGTCGAGTTTTTGCACAGCGACTGGTTTCAAGCCTTGCCAGCCGATGTGCGCTTTGATTTGATCATGAGTAATCCGCCGTATATCGAAGCGCATGACCCCCATCTGCAACAGGGCGATTTGCGCTTTGAGCCGCTGGCTGCGCTGACCGACCATGATGATGGCTTGTCAGCGATTCGCACCATCGCGGCAGGCGCGCCGCAGTATTTGCTACCCGGCGGCTGGCTGTTGCTGGAACATGGCTACGACCAGGCCAGCGCGGTGCGCGCCCTGTTGGCAGCGCAGGATTTTATCAACATCCAAACCCTGCCCGACCTGGCCGGCATCGAGCGCGTCACCGTAGGGGCACGGCGTGCCGTGCCCATGCCTGCAGCAGGATAAAGCGCAATCAGTGCGCCTCGCGCCCCAAATGGCGCGTCAAAAACGCTTCCCGGGTGCGGTAATAATGCAGCCGGTTGGCGCTATTACGAATGCCATGGCGCTCGCCCGGATAAGTCATCAATTCATACAGCGTGCCTTGCTGATTCAGCGCTTGCATCAGGCCGGTGGCATTGGTGAACAACACATTGTCATCCGCCATGCCATGCGTGACCAACAAGGGTGATTTCAGCGTTTTCAGATACGGCAAGACCCCGCTTTTGGCATAGGCTTCGGCTTGCTGTTTCGGGTGTCCCAGATAATGCTCGGTGTAATAGGTGTCATACAAATGCCAGTCGATCGGCGAGGCATGCGCCATGCCAGCGGCGATTTTGTCGGAGGCGGCTGAGAGCAGGCGCAAGGTCATGAAGCCGCCATAACTGCCACCGGCCACGGCAATGCGCTTGGCATCGACAAAGCTTTGCTGGCGCAACCAGTCTATGCCCTGCAATTGGTCGGCTACTTCATGCTGGCCCATATTGTGATAGATCACATCGGTAAAGCGTCGTTCGCGCCGCGCCGAACCACGGTTATCCAGCCGGAACACAATATAACCCTGATGCACCATGTATTCGTCATGGCTGCCACCTTGCCAGCGTTTGGTCACGGTTTGCAATCCGGGGCCGCCATACACATCCACCAGCACCGGGTAGCGCTTGCCTGCTTCCATGCGCGCCGGTTTCAGAATTTCATAATGCAGCACCTGGCCGTCATCTGCTTTTAAGGTGCCATATTCCGGTGTCACATGGTTGGCGCGATAGGGCGCATAGGGGTGCTGGTCGTTCAGTTCGTTGCGTTGCAGCCAGGTGATCAGGCTATTGTCGGGGCGGCGCATCGCCACTTGTGGCGGGGTGTCGGGCGAGGAAAAGCTGTCGAGAAACCATTTTCCATCTTCGCTGAAGGTGGCGTCGTGCCAGCCTTCGCCCTGGCTGATGCGAACAACCGACGCTGTTGCCCCCAGGTTGGCGGCATACACCTGGTTCTGGGTAATGTCATCTTTATTGGAAGCGAAATAGACTTT
>JBDLSU010000639.1:0-2576 GCA_039799405.1 Pseudomonadota bacterium
GGCCACATTCATTCGGGTGGTCAACAGGCTTATCTGTTTGGTTTACCCGGCAATCCGGTGGCAGTGATGGTGACGTTTTACTTTTTTGTACGCGCCGCACTATACCATCTGATGGGGGCCAGCGTTGCGCCCTTGCCCTTACTCAAAGCACGTTCGCTGCACAGCCTGCGCAAAAAGCCGGGGCGTACCGAATACCAGCGCGGTTTCTTGAGCCATGACCAGCAAGGACGGCCACAAGTGGCGCTGACCGGCGCTCAGGGTTCCGGCATTTTAAGCTCGATGAGTCAGGCCAACTGCATGGTTGTGCTGGGGCATGAACAAGACCAGGTGGCAGCCGGGGATGAGGTGGATGTGTTGCCGTTTGAAGGACTGTTATAGCCAACAGGATCCTTACCATTCGCAAGCCGAAAGTGGCTTATTCTGCTTTGCTGTCGAACGCCAGATCCGGCACATTCAAACTTGGCGGCGAATCAGCCGCCGCTACCGGCTCCGGCAGCGGCACTGGTGGCGGGGTGTCCGCACTGGCCGATTCCACCAGCGCCAGCGTACCCGCCATCACCTGATCGCGCCCGGCATTTTTGGCTTCAAACAAACGGCGATCAGCCTGACTCAGCAATTCCACCCCGGTCAGCGGATGCATCTGTTGCCACACCGCCAGACCAATGCTGACCGTCACGCTACCAGGTGGCAATTGCGCCAGTGATTGTTCCCGCACCGCCTGCAACATGCGCTGGGCCAATAGCAAGGCACCGCTTTGCTGGCAATTGGGCAGCAACACCACAAACTCGTCGCCACCGTAACGTATCATCACGTCAGAAGTACGCAATTGCTGCTGCACTGCATGACAAAATTCGATCAATACCTGATCACAAAGTTGATGGCCGTATTGCTGATTCAGGCGCTGACAGTGATCAAGATCCAGCATCAGGCAAGCCAAGGGATGGCCGTGGCGGGTACATTGCTTGAGCGCCTGGCCCAACCAGTCCCACATGAAGCGACGGTTATACAAACCGGTCAGCTCATCGCGATTGCTGGCGCTTTCCATTTTGTGCGCGGCTTCAATAATGCGATTGGCACGCACCACGTTTTCAGTCACATCGGTAATGCTGACCACCGCACGCAAACTGCCATCGGCCAGCGCCAGCGGGGCCAGCGCCACCTGTTGCTGCATGAACGGCGTGCCCAGCCTTTCATTGGTCTTGAGCCGGATCGGGATCACATAATGATTAAATACCTGGGAAATTAATTGCGGCGCGGCATGTTTGATCACCTCTTGCACCGCCCATGTCAAGCGCGGATTGTGAAAGCCTTCGAATAATTGCATCAGGGTTTTACCGCAGGCATCACGCTCGGAAATCCCGGTGTGCTGCGCCATCCAGGCATTCCATTGCCATACGCACAGGGCCTGGTCCAACACGATGACGCCCATGGGAATCTGGTCCCAGATCCGTTGTGAAATCTGCGCGGAAGGCATCATGCTGTGCCCCCTTTCAGGTGCATGCGCAGTGTAGCCACCGCAACCGGTGTCAGCATCAGTGCCAGCGTCATCGTCACCTGGCAGCGCGCTGCTACCATCGCCAGCGACATCACCAGCACATGCACCGCACCCGCGCCCAACGTGACAGCCGGGGTATTGGCAGGCTGACTATCCGCGCCTTCGCTGATGTGCTGCAAGCTGTGCTCAAACAATTCCACCAGTTTTTGCTCGGAATATTCCGGTGCCCCCAGCACGGTTTGCAAGTTCAGGCCATCGTCCAGCGCCCCCACCACCGCCGAGATGATGATATTGCCGATTTCTGTCAGTGCCTCGTGCTGCACGACGCCTTCGGCAGCTTCCGACAAGGTGGGCACTTTACCGATCAGGGCATTAATCAGGGCCAGACATTGATCGGCATGCAACATCAACATCAACCGTCCGGATAGCACCTGACTGACATCCTGGGCAATGCAGGCCACCGGTACATTACCCAGCCGCAGCAGCGACAACACCTGGGAAATCGGCGACAAGTGCAGATGAGAAACACTCAGGCTCACACTTTCTTCCGACAAACTGCTCAATTGCAGCGCGGCATCGGCCACACCACGATCCACCATCAGGTTAAGGCATTGCTGTTCCAGCGCATTCAATTCCATATCGTATCCCGCTCAGGCTGCCATGCGATGGATGCATTGTAATCGAAGAGTTGCCACAAAAGCCGCCGCCTGCAGAAAAATTGCCTTACTTAAACATAAGGCTTGCGCAATATTGCCCCGCCAAGGCATCCCCCCGCAAACAGTACGCCTGTCAGAGCTTGCGCCAGTGACAAGTAAGGCCACTGCGGCCAGTTTGCGCTTGCCCTGATCTATTCAGGCTCATCCGCACTACCCAGCAGCAATTGTGCCGCTTCACTGGGCAGCGCTTCCACCGATTTCAGCTTGCGCGCCATCTGGCGGCTGCGCACTTCGGCACTATCGATATTTTTGGCGGCTTTTTCCAGACTGAGTTTAATATTGGCCAACACATCGCCAAACTTGCCAAATTCGGTCTTGACCGCCCCCAGCACTTGCCACACTTCCGACGAGCGTTTTTCCAGTGC
>JBDLSU010000640.1:0-3240 GCA_039799405.1 Pseudomonadota bacterium
CGCCTTTTGCATTGAGCTCACGCGCATCGCTGGCGTAAAACGCATACACCTGCGGGGCCAGTTTTTCGCTCACCATTTGCACTTTATTGCCATCCCAGATCGGCTCATGGCCGTAGCTGAGGCCGGGCACGGCGGCGCTGGCGAAGGTGAGGGCGGTAATGAACAATTGACGGATTTGCATGGCAGTTTCCTCCTGTAAGTTGATGGCGTTCAGTATAGAGTTTGCGCATCTGCAATGCCAAGCTATAATAATTTAAAATCAATTTGCGCTAATGCAAATAACGATGTCACAGGAGGCCCCATGAAACTTGACTTGAATGATTTGCGCCTGGTCGCAGCCATTGCCAGCGGTGGCTCACTGCATGCCGCCGCCAAAGCTTTGAAGCTGAATCACGCCACCGTATTTCGCCGCCTGGAAGCGCTGGAAGCGCTACTTGGGGTGCGCCTGTTTGAACGTCAGGCCGGGGTGTACCGCAGTACTGCCGCAGGCGAAGAACTGGCCCAAGTGGGTGCCAGCGTGGCGCAACAGGCTGACGATGTGTGGCGCAAAATTCAGGGCCAGGATTTGCGCCTGGTGGGCGAAGTGCGGCTGGCCACCACCGACAGCCTGGCCGAAACCCTGTTAATGCCCGCGCTGCAAGCCTGCCGCGCGGCGCATCCCGGCATTCAACTGCAATTGGTCACCGCCTTGCAGCACTTCAATCTCTCGCGGCGTGAGGCTGATCTGGCCTTGCGCCCGACCAATCAGGTGCCGCCGCATCTGATCGGGCGCAACCTGGGGCCGCTGGCGTTTGCGGTGTATGGCAGTCAGGCTTATTTACAGCAATCTGGCGGTGTACCATTTGACTGGGCCAGCCATGCCTGGATTGCGCTCGACGATACGG
Source organism: Pseudomonadota bacterium (assembly GCA_039799405.1). GTDB lineage: Bacteria > Pseudomonadota > Gammaproteobacteria > Burkholderiales > Burkholderiaceae_D > CAMBDR01. The sequence continues at coordinate 885 of JBDLSU010000640.1, forward strand.
TGGGCCAGCACCCCAGCTTGCTGTGGTTGGCACAATATTTGCCGCTGGCGCAAGTCGGCTTGCGCTGCAATAGCCTGAAAAGTGTGCAGCATGCTTGCGTGCAGGGCATGGGACTGGCCTTGCTGCCGTGCTTTTTGGGGGATAGTGAACGCACGTTGCAGCGCTGTAGTGCGCTACTGCCCGAATGCGCCAGCCAGTTGTGGCTATTGCGCCATCCGGATTTACGCAATACCGCACGCGTTACGGCGGTGGCGGATATTTTGCAAGCGCATTTGCAGCAGCATGCCGCCTTGCTGGCAGGGGCAGGCGGGTAGCTATAAGATACAATGGTGGCACTTTGCAATTAAATGAAAGCAGCCCATGGAAACCGATGCCACCACCGCCGTATCCACTGATCTACCTGCCGCCGTACATACCTCCGATCCATCCACCCCAATCATCTCCCGCTCATTTTTCCAGAAACAATCATGACCGCCGACCCTGCCAACACTGCCCACACTGCCCACACTGCTGATGCCGAGCAAAATGTCGATCCAGCAGAAATCGCCCGCTTCAACCATCTGGCAGCGCGCTGGTGGGATGAAGATTCCGAATTCCGCCCGCTACACCGCATCAACCCGCATCGCTTGCAGTGGATTGATGATTTGACCCAACTGGCAGGCAAACAGGTACTCGATGTTGGCTGTGGTGGCGGCATCCTGGCCGAATCCATGGCACGCCGTGGTGCCAGTGTGACCGGCATCGACCTGGCCGAAAAGCCCTTGAAAATCGCGCAATGGCATGCGCAAAGCGCGCAGATCGACATGACCTATGCCAAGAGCGGTGCCGAAAACTGGGCCGGGGCGCATCAGGCCCAATACGATGTGGTCACGTGCATGGAAATGCTGGAACACGTACCGCAACCCGCCACCGTCATCGCCGCCTGCGCCCAAATGGTCAAACCCGGCGGCTGGGTGTTCTTTTCCACCATCAACCGCAACCCCTTGAGTTATTTACTGGCGATTGTGGGCGTAGAACACATCTTGCGCATTTTGCCGCGCGGTACCCACACCTACAGCAAATTCATCAAACCAAGCGAACTGTTGAGCATGGCAACCGCCAACGGGCTGGCATTGCGCCAGCAGCGCGGGCTGGGTTATAACCCCTTGACCGAGCAATTTCGCTTGCATCACTTCATGGGCGTTGGCTATTTGTTGGCGATGCAACGCAAAATTTGAAGGCGCTTGGTTTGGCCGATGCGTAAATTACTCGGGTGACTGGATTGAGTCTGGCGCGAGTAGCAAAGCTGTTTGAATGAGCGCACTACTGGCAGTTCGGTATTGCTTCTTTTATTATTGCATTTCTGGAAGTGAATTTTATTGCAAGGAAGACTCAGCAGCGCGCACCAGTTCGGATAGAGGCAACGGCAATGCATCATCAATAATCCATTCCGCACGCAAAATGCCATGCAGGCCCTGCTTGGAAAAGCGGATTTGCGGATTGGTTCGCCCTTTTGCCACGTCTTTCGGGCGGTATGCCGCTACACCAAAAATATGTGGCTCAATCTTCAAGCCCTGGCAATATCGCAGCAACTTGAACAAATACTCCGCAAACGCCATGCCACATTCGATCTGGTGTTGCGCGTTGCCGGGGGTGGCAGAATTTTTGTATTCGATCACAAACACATAGACCTTGCCTTTGTTCTCGCAGATGATGGTCAAATCGTTTTTGGCGGTTAAGCCCGGCACACCGGCATTGAAAACCGGAAAAGGATTCGCACCACGTACATCAAGCGAAAACGCCACCATCTTGCAGCTTGGCCGGATGGAGAATTCGCTTGCCGTGTCAGCATCATGTTGCTCATGGTGCGTCAGCAAACCATTGTGCGCAGTACGATGAAAATTAACGTGAATCGCTGCGCGCACAGTATTGAAAAAATCATCCGGTTTCATGGCATCACTCTGCTGCAATGTCGGCCGATTCCGTCATCGGGTGCAGCGCTTCAACCAGGGCGTAATAAATGGCGCTGTTGCTTTTATTCAAGCTGTTGATGGCATCGTCCATGCTTTTTACCTCAATACCAAACTCAGGCGAAATGGTGCAAGGTGCAACGCCAATTTCCGTGAAGTGATATGCCGCCACATCCTGTGCCCGCAAGCGCTCCGTGCCGGATGGGTCGTAGCCAAATTGCTGCTCCATCGCCTCGCGCTCAGGAAATTCGCTGCCCAGCATGATCATGTTATTGACTTCCCGAACCAGATAATCCGAATGGGTACTGATCACCACCCGAATCCCGCGATTGACCAGCCGCACCAGCAAGCGCGCCACATGGCGCTGGTTGTCGGGGTGCAGATTCAATTCCGGTTCATCGATCATT
>JBDLSU010000641.1:0-4625 GCA_039799405.1 Pseudomonadota bacterium
GCCGCCAAAACCGGTGTTATTGCGGAAAAACAGCAACATGGCGGCATAAGTCAGGGCCTGGGTGATGATGGAAAAATACACGCCCTTGATGCGCGAGCGAAAGGCAAAATAACCAAACACCCAGGCCAGCAAGCCCGGCACCAGCAGCACCAACAGCAGGCACCAGGCAAAGTGTTCGGTAAAATTCCAGTACCAGGGCCAGGCTTTCCAGTCCAAAAACTGCATAAATTCCGGCAACGCGCCAGCCGGCGTGGCAGCGCGTACCAGATACATGCCATGCGCATACGCACCCAGGGCAAAAAATACCCCGTGCCCGAGTGACAGAATGCCGGTATAGCCCCACACCAGGTCCAGCGCCAGTGCCGCCAGCGCGTAACACAAAAACTTGCCCAGCAGCGCCACCAGATAGCCCGGCACATGCAGGGCGTGGCCGGGAGAAAATACCAGATTGAAAAGCGGCAGCACAAACGCCAGGCTGGCGGCCAGCACGATCAGCCACCAGGTGCGGCGGGAAAACAGTGGCTGGGCGACAGGGCGCAGGGCAATCGGCTGAACCGGGGCTGCCGTGGTGGCTGCGTCGGGCACTGTGGTACGGGCATCAAGCGATAGGGTCATTCCACACTCCTGCCTTTTTGCGCAAACAAACCCTGCGGGCGGCGCTGAATGAAAATAATGATCAGGCCCAGAATGGCAATTTTCGCCATCACCGCGCCAGCCCAGGGTTCCAGCAATTTGTTCAATTCCCCCAGCCCCAGCGCCGCCAATACCGTACCGGCCAATTGTCCGACCCCGCCCAGCACCACCACCATGAAGGAATCGATGATATACGCCTGCCCCAGATCCGGCCCCACATTGCCCAGTTGCGACAGCGCCACCCCGCCCAGCCCGGCAATGCCGGAACCCAGGCCAAAGGTCAGCATATCGACCCGTCCGGTCGGCACCCCGACGCAATCGGCCATGCGGCGGTTTTGCGTAACCGCACGCAAAAACAGGCCAAGCCGGGTTTTATGCAAGATCAACCACACGGCCAGCAATACCAGCAGCGAAAAAATGATGATGGCGATGCGGTTAAAGGGGAGCACCAGCGAACCGAATACCGTCACGCCGCCCGACATCCAGACCGGATTGGCTACTTCCACATTCTGCGCACCAAATACGCTGCGCACCGCCTGCATCAACATCAGGCTGATGCCCCAGGTAGCAAGCAGGGTTTCCAGCGGACGGCCATACAGCCAGCGGATCACGCTGCGCTCCAGCAGCATGCCGACGCAGGCGGTGACGATAAACGCCATCGGCAGGGCCAGCAGCAAATAGCCGTCTATTGCGCCAGGCCAATAATGGCGGAACCAGCCCTGACACAGCCAGGTGGTGTAAGCACCAATCATCAGCATTTCGCCATGCGCCATATTGATGATGCCCATCAGGCCAAAGGTAATTGCCAGCCCGAGCGCCGTCAGCAATAACACACTGCCGAGCGAGAGGCCGTAAAACAAATTACCCAGCAATTCGATCCGCTCCAGCCGGGTTTCCAGTTGGCGCAGGTTGATGGCGGCGGCGCTACGCACCGCCGGGTCGGGTTCCTGCATACTGCCATCGGGATTTTTCGCCAGCAGATTTTGCAGCAGCGGCTTGAGCTTGGCGTCGTTGCTGTCAGCCAGTGCCAGCACGGCGGCCAGCCGTAGTTTGGCATCCGGCGCTTGCAGGTTTTTGCTCGCGACCAGCACCTGCAAAGCCTGGCGCAAGCTACGGTCGGTTTCGCTGCGCAGCGCCTGCTCCAGCAACACCTGCGGCACCGCATCCGCATCGGCTTGGAGCGCTTGCACTGCCGCTTGCCGGGTTTTAAGATCCGGTGCAAACAGTTTCATGCCCGCCAATGCCGCTTGCACCGCACGGCGCAGGCGGTTATTCACCATCAGCGCCTGGCCTTCTGTGGGCACGGCGCTGCTGCTGCCATTAACCGGGTCAAACGCCTTGCCCTCTTGCAGCAACCAAACCTTGCCATCACTGGCGATGAAAACGCCATCGTTCAGGATGGCGGTCAGCACCGCTTGTGCATGGTTTTTACCCTTGCCGCCGAGCGTTGCGATTTGACCGACCGCGAGCACCCGTGCATCCGGATCATCGGCCGCCAGCGCCTGCAAGCTGCTGGCCAGCGTTGGTACTTCTGTGCTGGCCCAGGCGGGCACCAGTAGCAGGCAGGGCAGGGCGGTGGCTGTCACCAGCAGCATCCGCATCGACATCAATATCGACATCAACCGATGCAACAGTTTGCGCCAGCAGGCAAGGATGGACATCATGGCCTTATTGCGGCGAATCTTTTTTCTTGTCATTACCCGCAATAAACGGGCTCCATGGGTTGGCGCGGATCGGGGCCGGGGTTTTCCAGACCACGCTAAACTGTCCGTCCGGACGAATCTCGCCAATAAACACCGGTTTTTGCAGATGGTGGTTGGTCGGGTCCATCACCAGATCAAAGCCGGAAGGCGCTTTGACTTTTTGCCCGCCCATGGCGGCGATTACTTTGTCGGTATCCAGCGATTTGGCTTGTTCCACCGCCTGCTTCCACATATGGATGCCGACATAAGTGGCTTCCATCGGGTCATTGGTTACCGCCGTCGCGGCATTGGGCAGCTTTTTCGCGACCGCATAGGCTTTCCATTGCTTGATGAAAGCGTCATTAGCCGGATTTTTGATCGACTGGAAATAATTCCACGCCGCCAAATGCCCGACCAGCGGTTTGGCATCCACCCCGCGCAATTCTTCTTCACCAACCGAAAACGCCACCACTGGCACATCGGTCGCTTTCAGCCCGGCATTACCCAGTTCCTTGTAAAACGGCACATTCGAGTCGCCATTAATGGTGGAAATAACGGCAGTTTTGCCACCCGCCGCAAACTTCTTGATATTAGCCACAATGGTCTGATAGTCCGCATGGCCGAACGGGGTATACACTTCGTCGATATCACTGTCTTTCACGCCCTTGCTGTGCAAAAACGCGCGCAGGATTTTATTGGTGGTGCGCGGGTAGACGTAATCGGTACCCAGCAACACAAAGCGCTTGGCCCCACCGCCGTCCTTGCTCATCAGGTAAGTGACTGCCGGAATTGCCTGTTGATTTGGCGCTGCGCCAGTGTAGAACACGTTTTTCTCCAGCTCTTCGCCTTCATATTGCACCGGATAAAACAGCAGGCTGTTGAGTTCCTTGAACACCGGCAATACCGATTTGCGCGACACCGAAGTCCAGCAGCCAAATACTACCGAAACCTTGTCTTTGGCGATCAGTTGACGTGCTTTTTCGGCAAACAGCGGCCAGTTGGAAGCCGGGTCCACAATCACCGGTTCCAGCTTTTTGCCCATTACACCGCCCTTGGCGTTGATTTCATCAATCGTCATCAGGGCCACATCTTTCAAACTGGTTTCCGAAATCGCCATCGTGCCCGAGAGCGAATGCAAGATGCCAACCTTGATGGTGTCGGCTGCCATGGCAGGCAGGGTCAGACTGAATGCGCCAGCAAGGGCGGCTTGGAGCAGGGTACGACGAAACATAATTTCTCCTGAAGTAAATGAAGCGCTAGTAATTTAACAATCGGATCACCGCAAATAATAGAATTTGCAAACACCTTCGTACACCGTCATACATAATGGTGCGATGCAAGATGCATGCCACGGGTTTTGCACCGTATTGGTGCGCATTATCTTGAGTGACCCGATTACTGCGCCATGTTGCGGTGCGGCAGGGAGAGTTTTTAGTGCATGCCAGGTGCGCTCATGCCTTGCAAATTGTTCAGGCACAATTCAGACACAATTCAGGCGCAAATCAATGCATGTTGATTTAGCGCGCTATCATGGCGTTTTGACTGACGCAGGAGCGCGCGATGAGTAATGCCGACAGTAAGACCAATCCGCCAAAACGCCAACGCATCGGCATTCTGGTCTTCGACGACTTCGAGCCGCTCGATGTCTGGGGCTTCATCGAAGCATTTTCGATTGCCCGCTTTGAAGGCGGTCTGTATGCCGAACAGGACAATTTGCCATTTGAAATTGTTCTGATCGCCAATCAGGAAGGCCAAGCGGGGGCGATGGGCGGGCCGCGTCCGGTAAAAAGCTATAACGGGCCACGGGTGCTGCCGGATCTGTTTCGCAATCAGGCACTGGAGCAGGAATTTGACTTGCTGATGGTGCCGGGCGGCTGGGGCATTCGTGGCATTTTGGCCAGTAATGAACGTCTGCGCAGTGTGGTGGCATGGCTGCGTGCCATGGACGAGCGGGTTGGCCTGATGACTTCCGTTTGTACTGGCGCAGCACTGTTGGCACGCGCCGGTTTGCTCGATGGCAAACCCGCCACCACCAACCATGCGGCATTCGATCTGGTGGCAGCACAAGGGCCGTTGGTGCAATGGGATCGCAGTTCGCGTTGGGTTGATGCCGGGCGCTATATCACCAGCGCCGGAGTGTCGGCCGGGACTGATATGGCGTTTTATCTGGTGCAGCGCATGGCGGGGGCGCAAGTGGCAGAGACCGCAGCGCGCATGGCGGAATATCAGTGGCAGCGCGATCCGGGGATGGTTTAAATCAGGATGGCAGTGCAAAATTGACACAAGGCGTTTGTTTGTCAGTTAATTTCC
>JBDLSU010000642.1:0-8028 GCA_039799405.1 Pseudomonadota bacterium
GCTGGTGATGCTGGTGATGTTGGTGATGCTGGTGATGTTGGTGATGCTGGTGATGTTGGTGATGCTGGTGATGTTGGTGATGCTGGTGATGGCGATGTTGGTGATGATGATGATGGCGGCACCCCGAATGATGATAATCCGACGCCGAGTGATTCCGGGCCAATTCAAGTTGGCAACCCCGTATGTGTCGCAGGCTGTATTACGGTATACCAGCGTGCCAGTGCGGTATGCAGCCTGGTTCCGCTGCCACAGGCAAGAATACTTTGCCAGGGTGCCGTTGCGGGTGCTTATCTGTACTGTTATAGCAATTGCTAAGGGGGCGGATATGGAATTCATTTTGCATAAAGGTAGCCCAAACTCACCGGATGTGGTGCAATTCAAACTGGATGGCCCCGTGTTTGACGCCAACAACGTCCTTCAATATGCCGTCTTCGCCGATGGTGAGCCAATCCCTTTACCACCCGGCTTTACGCTGGGTTTTGACTGCTTCAATATTATTGAAAATTTTATCAATTACGTCAGGCAAACTTTATTCTCAAGAGAGGATGATTTCTATTGGCCCAATGGTGAACTTTATCAAAAACAACCCGTGCCGAGTTTTGATGAAATCAAGGCAATGATTGAGGAAACCATTGCAAAGCACCCTGAACTGAATTTGCCGCAAGGGTGAGTTAAATAAAGCCAGCCGATAGTGGGCGGTGGGGCATAACATCGTTATATTAATGTTATGCAAATAAGTGCATCTTAAGATGTGGGCAAGCTCAAATAGCCCGCCGCCCCCTACCCTGTACTGAACAATCAGACAGGGTACACCATGGCATCAAACGTATCAGCGCCATTCAGTGGCACAGCCTTACATGGGGAGCAACTCACCCGCCTCGAAGCCGCCATCCGCTGTAGCGGAACAGTGCGCGAACTATCAGTTTTCCACCACTTCAGCAAAGGCATCTACGCCCGAGAACTGCACATCCCCAAGGGCACCGTCCTGCTCGGTAAAATCCACAAACACCCCAACCTCAACATCATTTCCAAAGGCGACATCTCGGTTCTCACCGACTCCGGCATCCAGCGCCTTGGCCTGGGCACGCACCTGGTCTCCGGTTATGCCCATGAGGCCACGATCTGGACAACCATTCACGGCACCGATGAAACTGACCCGGCCCTGATCGAAGCCCAGTTCATTGCCCAAAATGAAGCCGAATACCTGGCCTTTTGCCAGTCATTGACCACTGGCGCGCCCTGATGTGCGCCTGGGCAGTAGTAGTCGGGGCGGCAATCCCGGTGGTGGGTGGTGCCTTGTTGTCGGACGACCATGGCGCAGGGGATGCCAATTCGGCAGTGGGGCAAGCCGCACTTCAGCAAGCGGCGATTGCGCAAGACCAATGGGATACCTATAAAAGTATCTATAGACTGTTGGAAATCAAATACGCCAACCGCGAGCGCTACGCCGGGGATGCTGCCGCCAGCCTTGCCAGTTCCACAAAGCAGAAAAGCATCCGCACTTCAACCCGACTTTCAATCTTGCGCTGACACGACAAAACGCCATTTTCCTGATCGCGATTCGCCCGGCCGAGCTGGCCCCGGCATTCCAGGCCCACTGCACCCAAACACAGTTGGGCCTGGTTTGCTTGTGCAATTACCCGAGCTGGAATAACTCCGGTGAAGCCGTGCTGACCCCGGCCAGACCAGCAACCACACTCACCGTGCCGTAGCCAATACCATGATTGACCGCATCATCGGTTTGCTCTGCTTTAAGATGATAGGTGCCGTTTGGAACGGTGATTTGCACCTGGTATTGCCAGGTACCATTCGGTGCCACCAGCGTGGCACCCAGGCTGACATACTGGTGCGAAGCGTCCTCATAAAAAATCTCAAGCATGCCATGGCTGTATTCACCGCGCCCGGTCAACAATGGCGTGTTGTCGTTGGTGGTAAAACTGTCGATCACAATATTGGGCGGCGTTGTGTCAATGGTGCCGGTATGAGGCGTGGATACACCACGGTTTCCCGCTTGATCATTTTGCGTGGCGTAAATGGTGTAGGTGCCATCGGGCGTGGTGGGCATGGTGTAATTCCAGCGGCCACTGGCATCGACCGTGGCGCTGGCAAAAGACGTGTTATTTTGCGCATTCCAGAGTTGAATGACCCCACCACCAAACTCACCCGTTCCGGTAATGGTTGGGGTACTGTCGTTGGTTCGCGCGGGGATATTCAGCGTAACGGCCGGGGCAGTGGTATCAATGGTGCCAGTGCGGATAATTGATGATCCCTCATTACCCGCTGCATCGCTTTGGGTCGCGTACACGCTATAAGTGCCATCAGCGGTGGTGGGCAGAGTATAGCTCCAGTTGCCAAGGCTATCGACGCTGGTGTTGGCAAACACGGTTTTGTTTTGCGCATTCCAGAGTTGAATTTCGCCACCACCCACTTCGGCCGTGCCCGACAAGGTGGGCGTATTGTCGTTGGTCAGGGGTGGCACATTGATCGAAACACGCGGCGCAGTGGTATCGATGGTGACGATCAAGTCGCCTGAATTTGACGAAACATGATTCATTGGATCGGTGGCAGTGGCATGCAGGGCATGCGCACCTTCGCCCAGTTTGCCGCTAATGCTCCATGCCCCGCTATTGCTGGCGATGGCCTTGCCGACCACGTTGGTATTGCCTGAGCCGTCATACAGCGTCACCGTAACACCGGCCTGCGCGGTGCCGCTAAAAGTTGGCATCGCCGCATTGGTGAGGTTGTCGCTGTTGGACCGGCCACTGTCTGAAAGGGCGATCAGATCCGGCGTACTCGGCGCGGCAGGCGCAATGGTTTCAATGGTGACGATCAAGGGCGTTGAGGCAGCCGAGATATTGCCAGCCAAATCCATGGCAGTGGTGCTCAAACTATACTTGCCTTGCGCCAGGGTGCTGCTGGTAATATTCCATACCCCCAGACTGTTGGCGATGCCTTTACCGAGCACCAGATGGCTGACATCATCCAGCAGCGAAACGGTGGCACCGGCTTCGGCCTTGCCGCTAAAAGCAGGCGTCAACACACTGGTCACATTGTCGGTATTGGAGCTGCCGTTATCGGAAGCATCGAGCAAATCCGGCGCACCCGGTGCCAGCGGTGCGCTGGTGTCAATCGTGACCTGCAGCGGCGCTGATATGGCCGAGACATTACCCGCCAGATCGGTGGCTTTGGCCGTCAAACTATGCAAGCCTTCTGCCAACTTGGTGGTGGCCAGCCATTCGCCCTTGCTGTTGGCAACGGCGGTAGCGACCGGGCTGGCAATACCATCCGCATACAAGGACACTGTGGCCCCGGCTTCGGTGATGCCACTGAAAATCGGCGTGGTCACATTGGTGATGTTGTCGCTATTGGCGATGCCACTGTCGGCACTGGCGAGCAAATCCACCATCGGTGCGGCTGGCGCGCTGGTATCAATCGTGACTACCAGCGGCGCGGAAAAGGCCGAGCTATTGCCCGCCACATCGGTCGCCACCGCATTCACGGCATGCTTGCCATCCATCAGGGTACTACTGCTAATACTCCACACCCCCTTGCTATTGGCTACCGTGCTGCCGAGCAAGGCATTGGTGGTTGAATCAAACAGATCAATGCGCGCCCTGGCTTCGGTCGTGCCGCTGAAAGTGGGGGTACTGACACTGGTGATATTGTCGGTATTGGAACTACCGCTGTCACTCGATGCATTCAAATTGGGAATACCCGGCGCAACCGGGGCCTTGGTATCGATGGTGACGGACAGGGTAGCCGAAGGCAGGGACACATTATTCAGGCTGTCGGTGGCTGTGGCGCTCAGCAAATGTACACCCTCCCCCAGCGCGCTGCTGGTAATACTCCATGCGCCCTTGCTATTGGCAATCGCCTTGCCGACAAAGGCTTCGCCGTCATACAGATAGATTAAATTACCCGCCGCCGCTGTGCCGCTAAAGCTTGGGGTAACGATTTTGGTGATGTTATCGGTGCTGGAGCGACCGCTGTCGGAAGAAGCCAGCAGATTGGGCGTGCTGGGTGGCACGGGCGGTGCCACTGTCGCCAGCCCTGTCAGTGCAAAGGGTTCCAGCCCTGGAAAATCATTGGAGGCAAAACCATGCAAGTTGCCGAAATGATTGATCCCGGTGCCAAACAGCGGTGCCGATACTACCTCCGCACGCGGCAAAAACATCGCGGGAGCGAAGTCGCCATTCAGTGCAAAGAGTGAGGTTGAGAGGATATCGTCGTGCTGGTTAAATCTGAATTTCATGCATTTCTCCGGTGGAAGAGGTTGAATATGGCGGCCCACTGCCTGGCAAATTGGGCCAATTGTTGCGCATAAGTTTTCGCGGCACGCCAATGTACATCATATAATTTTAAAATCCAAATAAACAAAAGAATATTTTTAAAATACTCTAAAATTAAATATTTAAATTTCCATTAAAAAATTTTAGTTGAAATAGATAATTTTTACACACAGATTCATTACCACAGAAAAATACCATTTGGAATAATTATCATGCAGAAATATTGCAAAAATAGCTTTTTGATTATCTGGCCGACACGAAGGGATATGCGCGGTGCCGGGGTTGGCGGCAGTAGCATTTCCATTCGGTAAAACCAAACCATCCCGCCCCCCCCTCAAGCAATCAGTCGTTCTGTGTTTCCGAAGATCAACACTTCTCCCGGGAAATGTTATATACTGCTGCGGTTATTTTTCCTTTCAACCAGGTACCACTTCATTTCTCTCATTCATGAAAAAAATTATTCCGCTGCTCGCCATTCTGACCTTGACCGGTTGCGCTACCGTACAAAATCTGCCTTTGGATGCCAAAGGTGCCGCAGCACTCAAGGGGCAGGCAATCACCCATACCACCTATAACAAACCTGATTTTGCCGCCTTTACTCCCGGCAAAGCGGCGGGTGGTCTGATCGGCGGATTGTTAATGATTTCCGCTGGCAATCAAATTGTGGCGGAAAATGATATTCAGGACCCGGCACCGGAAATCGCTGCGAAGCTGCTGAAAAATATGGAACAAGTGCATAACATGGTTCCGGGCAAGAGCCCAATCCAGCTCAGTGATAATTCGATTGAGAAAATTGCTGCCTCGTCAAATGGTGTACCTTTCATTTTGGATGTGCAGACCATCAATTGGAGTTTTGTGTACCAGCCAACTGACTGGACCCACTACCGGGTTATTTATACCGCCAAAGCACGTATTCTTGATGCCAAAACCAAAGCGGTGCTCGCTGAAAATATTTGCTCCAACGCGAAAACACCGGTGCCAGATCCACTGCCTACCCATGACGAATTGCTGGCCAATAAAGCAGCGTTAATCAAGGAAAAGCTGGCATTGGCAAGCAAGGAATGCGCGGAACAATTCAAATCCACGCTGCTGAGCCTTTAATGTAATTCACGCGCAGCATCTATCATGGAGATGATGATGAACACCCCCGATTTTCAACCATTCCAGATGCTGCTGCGCGTGCGCTATGGCGAATGCGACCAGCAGCAAGTCGTCTTCAACGCCCGCTACGCCGACTACATCGACATCGCGGCCACCGAATACTTCCGCGCCCTGTTTGGCGATTATCAGGAACTGATCAAGCGCGGCATCGACAATCAGGTGGTGCGGCTGTTAATCAACTGGAAGTCTTCGGCGCGCTTTGACGACGTGATTTCGCTCAAGGTGCAGACCAGCCACATCGGCAACACCTCATTTACCCTGCAAACTGAATTGCAAGACTATGGCAGTGGCCGTTTGATTGTGAGTGCGGAAGCCACTTATGTGGCGGTGGATGCCAAAACCTTTGGCAAGATTGCGGTAGATGATGAATATCGGGCGCGTTTGAACCATGGCGCGCCGGGCGTGGTGGTGAACCACGCCGGGGTGGAACTGACTAAGCCTGTCCCAGCTACACATTAAGATCGCTAAAGACCAGCAATATTCCAGGTGCCAACCGCGTAATACAAAGGTGAATGGTTCAACACCAAGTTAGGAAGACGGGAAATCAGGTCGATGGGCAGTGGAATCCCAAGAAATACTTGCCCTCCAGAAGCCGATAAATACACCAGATATTGTTTAAAGTCGTTAATGCCATTAACTGATGTATGTTCGGACATGCTTGTGGCATCTCCATCAATCAGAAAATAGTTAGCCGGCACATGCCTGTAAGCAATGCCCTCGTCCGTGGAAAATCCGTCAAAAACTATAAATGGAGGCACTGGCCAGCTAACCGAGGCCACCGGGACACGAGGGACGATATCGAATTGAAACACGAAGCGTTCCACAGCAATGCCTGTAAATAAGTTGGCAAAGCCGCGTCCACCAACCAGTGGCGCACCAAAGGTGAAAACCTTGATGCGCTCTTTTGCAATGCCATTTTCGGCACAATACGCTGCGGCCAACATCGCCATGGCACCACCCAGGCTATGACCGCAAATATACAACGGTCGCCCGGTTTTGATGATGTCGGCAAAAAAGGTGGAAATTCCATTTGTTTGATCCAGCAATGCATCCATTGCTTTAGCAAACCCAGTATGCGCTTTGGGTGTTGAAGAAAGACGCGCCCACGGCTGTTTTACTGCGTTTGCGTCGGTTCGCACCCAATCTTTGATTACTGAATCAAATTGTAATGGCCCATTTTCCTCCAGACCCAATATTTCCGATCCACGAAACGAAAGCACGTCCGCTTCAGGATGTGATACGACATAAACCTCTGCACCCTTAGCCTTGCTTTTGAAAAATTTGATTGCGCTTAAATCCACCTGAAATGCAGCGGCTAATAACTTATCGCCGGACGATTCCGTTCTTCGGCTTTCGGCATGACTTTTCCAATAGGCCGCATAAGCCGTTTCCGCCATCCACCAGCGCAATTGAGCCGGATTGCCACGAACATTTTTGAAGGTATGCGCCCCACGCGTAGCAAAAGGTTGCGCGCCAGATACATCATTTGGCAGCAGCAATTCACGAGGGTCGATTGAAAGTTTTCGAGTTGTCATCATCTCATCCTTTAAAAAGGGTTGCACTCAAATGCATTGACGATTATCGCTCAAAACACACCAAACAATCAAAACAATTCGTTGCTGACGATACTGGCAAACGCCTCAAAATAATCTGGAAAAGTTTTTGCCACACATTTGGGATCGTTGATGCGCATTTTGTTGCCCTGACGCGCTTTGCCATGCAGGGTTGCCAGCGAGAAGCACATCGCCATGCGATGGTCGTCATAGGTGTCGATGGTAGCGGCCTGGATTTGGGCGGGCGGGGTGATACGCAAATAGTCTGCGCCTTCTTCTACCTGCGCACCAAGTTTGCGCAATTCGGTCGCCATGGCGCTGATGCGGTCGGTTTCCTTGACGCGCCAACTGCCGATATTGCGCAGGGTGCTGGTGCCGTCGGCAAACAGGGCCGCTACCGCAATGGTCATGGCGGCATCGGGGATGTGGTTGAAATCGGCGTCGATGGCCTTCAGGTGCTGGTCGCAGCGTGCCTCGATCCAGTTGTCACCCATGCTGATTTGCGCGCCCATCGCAGCCAGCGCATCGACAAAACGCACATCGCCCTGAATACTGTTTTGCCCCACCCCTTCGACCCGCACCGGGCCACCGCTGATGGCACCAGCCGCCAGAAAGTAGGACGCGGATGAGGCATCGCCTTCGACGTAAATTGCACCCGGACTGCGGTATTTTTGCCCGGCAGGCACGGTAAAGGCTTGCCAGCCATCGCGCTCGACTGTCACGCCGAAACGCTGCATCAGATTGAGCGTGATTTCGATATATGGTTTGGAAATCAATTCGCCTTCGACTTCAATCCGCACCGGGTGAGTGTCTGCCATCAAGGGCGAGGCCATCAGCAAAGCGGTTAAAAACTGGCTTGACACATTGCCGCGCACCGAGAGTTTTTGCGCATGCACATGACCGTGGCGAATGTGCAGCGGCGGGTAGCCGGGTTGGCCGGTGTAGTCAATTTGCGCGCCGATGGCATTGAGTGCATCGACCAGATCGCCAATCGGGCGCTCATGCATGCGCGCCACGCCGTGCAG
>JBDLSU010000643.1:0-2849 GCA_039799405.1 Pseudomonadota bacterium
TCCCGGTATCGCTGTTCACCGGTATTTTCGCGATGGCGCGTACCGTGGGCTGGATCGCGCAATGGAATGAAATGATTTCCGATCCAGAACAAAAAATCGGCCGTCCGCGTCAACTGTTCGTGGGTAGCGCAACCCGCCAGGTGCCGCCGATGTCTGAGCGCAAGTGAAGCCGGGTAGTTTGAAATGAAAAAAAGCGGGCATTGCCCGCTTTTTTTATCGCTGTATCCAAGCGCCACGCTTGGCCACAAAAATGTCGTAAGTGCTTGATTTGATTGGCCTGCCCAACAGGAATCGAACCTGTGACCCTCAGCTTAGAAGGCTGATGCTCTATCCGGCTGAGCTATGGGCAGCACGTGTAATAATCGTAGATAGCAAAATGGGCTGTCCGAAGACAGCCCATCTTATCAAATTGGTCGGAGTACAAGGATTCGAACCTTGGACCCCCTGGTCCCAAACCAGGTGCGCTACCGGGCTGCGCTACACTCCGAAGAAAAGAATTATGCCAGACTTTCGAAACATCGTCAAGTGATTCGACGAATTTTGCGTATTTTTGAATTTTTGTGTCGTTTAATGTGCCAAACGATACGGTGCAGCCAGTGGTTCGCCTACAAATAAACCCTGGGCCGGCCACGCCACACTTTTCCAATACGCCTCGATTGCTGTTTCACCGTTCAAATAGTGCTGTAACAGCACCGTTGACTGGGGAAACTTCTGCCAGTAATTGCAAGGTTCAGATACTGTACCATAACTTGCCGTCGCTCCCGAGTTTAGCCACGATAAAATACTCATTTGTGTGGTATCCAGCAGATCTCCGCCGAAAGAAGTGAGGTGATCGGCCAACGCGCCGGGTAAAAAGTTGAGGGTGTCGAGGTGTTTGACGTGGGATGCGCCCAGTTGGTACAGCATCACATCTTGCGCGCCTTTTAATTCGTCGGCTTGCAGACGCCGTATCGTCAGTTTTTTGTTCGGTACGCTCACGGGTGGCGGGAAAAAGATGGTGCGGCTGTTGCGCTTGCTGTCGCTGGTGTGCAAATAATAGGCACTGGCCGGAACCAGGCGAAAGCCGCTGGCGACGCCATGATCGATAATTGCCTTGGCTTTGGCAAAGGATTCGGTCGGTAACAACATCGATGGCCGGAATTTGCTTTGGGCGTAAGGGCGCACAATATTTGAATTGTAATAGCTGCTGGGTTTGCTGACGGCGCAACTGTCTTTGCACAGATTGGGGTCGAAGCCCAGGCTCAGGGCTGCGGTGATGGACTGGCATTCCACCGCATAGGGTGCGCTCCAGACCAGTAAAATCGCTTCGATATGCGGCAAGAGCTGAATTTGAATATTGCGCTGCAATTGCTTGAACTGAGCCAGCGTCAGTTTGTGCGGGCGTTCTGGCAGGCGTACATGCACCATGTTTTGATCCGGAATGCGGCGCGCTTTTTGATAGTAGGCGGCCACTTCTACGCTCAGGGGATCATCGTCGTTGACCACCACCGCCAGATTGGCACCAGTTAAATGAAACGGCGTGGGCGCGGCTTGTACTGCGCTCAGGGCCGGGGAAGGGGCGGCGGCTTGCGCCAATATGGCCAGGCAACTGGCCCAGACCAAAAGAATTTTGCGTAACACCGTGCCAGCTCCAGGTTGGGTCTGCTCACCGTTGCCAGCGGTGAACAAAAAACATGCTCGTTTGCTTGATGAAGATAAATGCGCGTCAGTAATTGCGCAAATAGTCGCGCAGTTCGGGCGTCATTTGGATGTCATATTTCTTTAAAAGTTTCCGGTACATGCCACTGTGCATCACTTTTTTGAAGTGAACATCAAATTGTGCGGCCACCACCTGCAAATTTCTTTCCTTGGCAAAGCCAATATAACTCGGGACAGTATCGAGTGGCAGTGCCAGTTTGGTGAGTTGTGCTGCCAGGGGCTTGATTTCATCCTGGCCCAGGGTGTAGCTGGCGGTGTAAAAATTGCTGGGCACCAGATCAATACGCCCCAGTGCCAGCTTTTTCAGATTTTGTTCCAGCGTTGGTACTTCTTCCAGCATCATTTTGTTGCGCAATTCTTCAAATTTGGGGCCGTAGTTGATCTTGCTGACGGTGCCGATGCGGTATGGGGTCAACGAGCCGGGATTGCCGTCGTAGCTGACAGCGCTGCCTTTTTTGGCATACAGGTAGACCACTTGCGGAATAATCGATTGTTGATTGAAGTCCAGAAAACTTTCGCGCTCGGGGTTGCGGAAAATCGTGAAAATACAATCGCGTTCGCCGGTTTTCATCAAGGCCAGTGAGCGCGCCCAGGGTAACACTTCAACGCTGATGCTGTGGCCCATTTGCTTGAATACGGTGCTGACCAGTTCAAACGCCAGCCCTTCGATCTGGCCTTCGTTATTTTGATACACCAGCGGCGGGTATTGCAGTGAAACGCAACGAAAGTGATCCGCCACGGCCAAACCGCTGCCGGTTGCGAGTAACAAACCCAGTACCAGGCGTGTCCGGGAATTCAAAATGAGGCTCCAAATTGGATTGAATATTGCATTGCGGTATTGTTACACAGCGTGAAGCTGCTTGTTGCATGGCCGGGGGAATTTTTATGGGGCGGGCACAATAGCCGGAAAAAAGGGGGGGCAAACGGACGGATCACTTGCGTGTATGAAAGTTTCAAATTAACAATATGTTGTGTCATAACAGCGATCTTCCTTTTTTTTTAAGGCTAATTCTGCACGCCCCGCAATTGAACCTATAATCAGTCCGTCGTTAGCTTGATGCGTCCCTCTGTTTTTGCCATACCAGGTAGCGTCGGCTTGGATCGTAGTAGTCGCAGCAGCAGTAGTCGTCGTTGTTAAGCGCCCACGCTGG
>JBDLSU010000644.1:0-6634 GCA_039799405.1 Pseudomonadota bacterium
CTGCGGATCAGGTGCCTGCTGCGCCGGTTCCCGCACTGGCGGCGCAAGCGGTTGTAGCAGAAAGTGTCAAGCCAGATAGTGCCAAACCTGATTCGGCCAAAGCAGCCAAATCCGAAGTCGCCAAACCTGGCACCAGCAAGCCAGTAGCAGATGACGGTGTGCAAAAAGTGGAAGTCAAGGGTAAAGCCTACGATGCCCGGCGGCAGGATACCGCTTCCAAAACCGTGATTACGCATGATGAGATCGTGCGTTTTGGCGATGCCAACCTGAGTGATGTATTGAAACGCTTGCCAGGCGTCACCATTGGCGGCGGAATCCGTTTCCGTGGCCTGGGTAATGGCTATACCTCGGTATTATTGAATGGCGATCCGGCGCCACCGGGTTTCCAAATCGATTCATTGCCGCCGGATTCGATTGAAAAAATCGAAATCGTGCGCTCTGCCAGTGCCGAATTCAGCACCCAGTCGATTGCGGGCACCATCAATATTGTCACCAAAAAAACCGTGCAAACGGCGCAGCGCGAACTCAAGATTGGTGTAGGCGAGCAGGGCGGGCGCGTCAACCAATTTACCAATTTGCAGATGTCGGATAAAAAAGGCGCGTTTTCTTATACGCTGGCCGGTGGCTACGGGCATTTTGAATTTGATTCGGGCGGCAACAGCCGCCAGAGCAGCAGCGATGCGCGTGGCGTGCTCAATTCCGACATTGTCAGTCGTCTGAAAAGTTTTAGCCGCTTCGACGGGCTGAATTTGAATCCGCGCCTGAACTGGAAGCTCGATAATGGCGATACCCTGGTGTCGCAAAGTTTTATCCGCTATGGCAGCAGCCGTTCGCGCAATAGCGAAGACCAGACGACGTTGCTCGGCCCCTTGCCCGCTTATTCCCTCAATAGTACTGACAACCGGGGTAACTTTACCAACATTAATACCAATTTGAACTGGCTGCACAAGCTGGAAAATGGTGGCAAGCTGGATTTGAAAGTCGGTCTGGGCTTTAACCAGCGCAAGGGCGATACCCGCTTCCTGGGTGCTGACCCGGATGGGCGCATGCAACTGGATCGCAGCAATCATTCCACCAGCAATAATTTCAATGCCACTTCCAGCGGCAAATATTCCATCGTCACACAAAAAGACCATACCCTGGTGTTTGGCTGGGATGGTGCCAGCGAGCAGCGCCGTGATGCCCGGGTGCAAACGGATCTGTTGCCCGCTGGGGGCGATGCCCGCCGCTTTGTGCCGGTGAATCTGGATGAAAACTTCAAGGTGCAAGTGCGGCGCATGGCGTTTTTTGGGCAGGATGAATGGAGTTTGAGCAAAAACTTTTCGCTGTATCTGGGTTTGCGCTGGGAAGGTGTGCAGACCGATAGCTCGGGCACCAGCATTGCTAATACCAGCAACCGCTTCAGTGTGTTCAGCCCGATCGTGCAAACCCTGTGGAAGTTGCAGGACATGAAAGATACCCAGGTACGGGTTGGTCTGGCACGTACCTATAAAGCGCCGGATGTCGGTAATTTGAATGCGCGCCGTACCCTTTCGACCGAAAACGGCCCAACCCGGCCTGATAGCCAGGGCAACCCGGACTTGCGGCCGGAACTGGCCTGGGGCCTGGATCTGGCACTGGAACGCTTTTTGCCGGAAGGCGGCATTTTGAGTGCCAGCAGCTATGTGCGCCGCATTGATGATTTGAATGTGCGCTCGGTGGCGCTGATTGATGGGCGCTGGGTTTCGCGCCCGGCAAATGAGGGCCAGGCCTTGAGTCGCGGGATTGAACTGGAAGCCAAGTTTCCCTTGCGGGTGTTGATGGCGGACGGCCCGGCGATTGATTTTCGCTTCAACCTGACCCGTAATTGGTCACGCGTGAGTTCGGTGCCGGGGCCAAATAACCGGCTCGACGCCCAAACCCCCTTGAGTGGCAATATCGGCATCGATTACCGCATGGCGGCCTTGCCGCTGACTTTGGGCGGCAATTTCAGCTTCCAGCAAAATGGCAATGTGCGCATCTCGGAAGCACAGTCCTCGTATACCAGCCCAAGCCGTTCGCTGGATCTGTATGCGCTGTGGAAAATCGACAAAAAAGACCAGTTGCGCCTGTCGTTCAGCAATGTGGCCCATCGCGATTCGATCAGTGAAAGCCGTTATGCTGACGCCAATGGCAGCAATGTGCAAACTTCAACCAATAATTCGCCGCTGTCGGTACGGCTGTTTTTGGAACACAAGTTTTAAGCCGGACGGGCAGCACATTGCGTGCTGCCCCTTACTTCACATCCTGCCTGAGCAATATACTGTGTCAGGCAGTGCCGGATTACTTGGTGATGGTGGCCGTAACGCTCAGGTTGCTATAGGCCGAATAGGCTTGCACACCCAGGTAATACTTGCCTGCTGCTGGCGCGCTAACTGTGCAGCTCTCCACACTGCTTGGGCCGTCAGATTTGCATTTGTAAGCACTGGTGGTCGGGCGGCTACCCAACTGGGCAAACAGGTCGGCATCGCCATTATTGCCACTGATGGCAAATTTGACCGAGCTATTGCCCGCTGGCACGTCAATCACAAAGTATTTCCATTGGCCTGCCGCTGCCGACTGAGCGGTGACGGGAACGCCGCTACTTAACACCGGATCGCCCGGCGGCGGTTCTACCACGCTGCCGCCAATCGTGCCCTTGATGGCGTAATAACCCAGCGACGAATAACTGGAAAAGCCATTGGCGGGTGTGCCTTCCGCGCCGCCTTTGATCACCAGCCGATAGCTGCCAGCGGGCAGGGACAGGTTGGTGAATTCTGCCGAACGATGCACCGCCTTGTTGCTGCTGGCTACTACCGTGCCGGCAGAATTGACAATCGATGCCTCCACGTCCAGCATGCGCAGGTATTCAATCGGATCGATCCGCAAACTCACGCTGCCTGCTGCTCCCAGCGTAAAGGTGAAGCTATCGCTGTCGCTATTGCGCTCGATCTGGCCCCAGTTGCTGGTTGGCTCAACCGCGCCATTGCTGCCCACCACCAGTGCTTTGCCGCTGGCATTGTCGTCGGCCACATAGGGCACGGCTTCATCCACGGTCATGATTTTCAGATCATCTTCGCGGTTGCTGGCGGTATTGTATTCGCCCCGGCTCCAGGTAAACAATTGATTGGCCCAACCACCGCCCTGCCAGTAGTTACCCATGATCGGCCCCCACTGGTAGGCGGCAATGCCTTCAAAATATTCGCCGCCGCTACCACCGCCATCATGCAGCATGCCCATCTGGTGGCCCACTTCATGGGCACCGGTCATGCCGATGCCATAGCCATAATCAAAACCGGAAGACGGGTTGCGATACAGCGTACCGGCCGAGGTGGTGCCAAACGAATGCACTGGCGCAAAGGAGCGGCCATCCTGATTGATGAAATTGATAATCCCGGTACGCAATACATTGGCCGACTTGGCCGCGTCATACACCGCGCGGTTGGTGGTGACGTTGAGTTGCAGCATCGAATATTGATCCGCAATCGATTGCCAGGCGCGATACATGTTTTCTTTGGTCACGCCGTTGAGCGGGGTAGTGCCACTCATTACAGCCGTGGTATTAAGGTAAAACACATACGGGCTGCCCGGCCGACTTTCCAGCTTGGTCAAATCCTGATTATTATAGGGGCCGATATGGGGTGCCTGACGCACTGCCAGCGGGCTATACACCGGATGCGTGGCGAGCAACAGCCCTTGTGGTGGCACATTGCTTTTGATAAATTTGTCGTCAAAATCCGGGTAGATCTTGCTGATCGCCACTTCTTTCACCCAGACTTTGCCTGCGGCGTCGGTCGTGTACTCATAGGCTTTTTTGCTATCGTGCAGCACCATATAGCCGTACAGGGATTTTTGTGAGCCCTTGAGCATGAACACCGAGTTTTTTGAATCCAGTGCCGTACCGCTGATCGACAATTTGCCATCGCGATAGAAATAGTCGCGGATATTGGCGGCAATCGTCTGCGCACCCAGTGTGCGCACGAATTTGGATTGCGGATTGGCATGTTGCGTGGCAAAACCCTGGATTACCGCGTCCACACTACCAATTTCGATACCGTTACTGAGCGCCACTTCGTTGGGGGCGGCCACGGCGAACGAGCTCAACAAGAGCAGCGACAATAGTTTACTGTGTTTCATATCTCTCCAATTTTTATCAGTTAATGTGCCTTCAGGAGGCGTTTTTGTTTTATGAAAAAACCGAAAACAACATTAAATTCGGTTTTTGCTGCGAACGCACAAAATCGAAAAAATAAGACATTTGAATATTGGTATTGTCAATATCATTGTCTAAATTACTTTAAAAATGCACGTCGAAGTGAACGATATCAGAGAAAAGCATGCTTGTCTAGAAATTATTCTTATAATATGCAAACATTTTTTGAGGGAATGAAGTGGTATGTTGTGGCGTGACCAGGCTCCCGCTGTGAGGCAGTGGTCAAGTGGTATGGTGGGAAGCTACGGTGAGAAAGTATGGTAAGAAGCGGGCGATGTTTTGCAGGGTTCAGATGATGCCGCCGGGCCGGGGGATGGGCAGGGCCAGCTTGTCGAAGCAGTCGGCAGCGGTGCCGGGGAAAGCCGCGATCAGGCGCTGGCGCATGTCTGCGTCGTCATGAAAAACTTCAAACCAGATGCTGAAGCCGCCCCGGTCCTTGGCGCGTTCGATAACTTCTTCACGCATTTCGGGCGTGTCACAAAGTGCCAGCAGGGTGTTATGTTGATCCGGCCACAGATAACCATCACGGCGTGTGAAAGCAATCCAGATAGGCATCAAAGCGGGAGTATTGGACTTTGGCAGAGTCGAGCGGATTAATTGATTGATCGGCCTTCCAGATGCGATCACATTCGTAAAAGGCGATCAGTGGCAAGTCAAATTTTTGTCCGCTTTCGATAAAACGTAAGGCATCATTGCCCAGAGTTTCAAAGCTCAGATTGTAGATCGTTGGCCATTCGCCGTAGCGGATATTGCCACTGACTTCGGTATTGGGACTTAACTCGTTACGCGAACGCGTCCAGTTGATATGGCCGTGCTTTAATTCCAGATTGCGATCAATGATGGTGCCGCTGCCTTGCGCCTGGATTGAAGTCGATTTGGTTTTGTCAAAACGTCCGTCAAGCTGGATTTCGCGAATTTCGCCATCAAAAATCGGCCTGTGGTTGCGTTCATCCTTGATGTAAGCATGCGCCCATCCCCCCAGTGCTACAGCCAGCGCCCGCAGCAAGGATGTTTTGCCGCTGCCATTGACACCAATGATTAAATTGAAATTGGGATGAAATTCAAATTCGCGTAGGGCGAAGAGTTTGAAGTTTTCAATTGTAATCTTGTCAATTTGCATGAAAATCAATCCAGTTTGGCATTCTGAAACGCAACACCAATCGAGGGTGAGGTAGCCTTGATCCGGTCAGAATTTGAGTATTCTATCACGGTAACATTGCCTGAGATGGCATGCCGATTTTGCTGTCTTTTATGCCTGGCTTTGTCTAAAATGCGCTTTCAATCCTTGTTTATGGAGTCGCGCCATGGCATTTCCTACCGCAGTAAATAGTCAAATTACCGATGCAATCACGCAAGTCAATGTCAAAGTGCTGGGCGATGCGCCTGCCATCGCCATGGGCAATTTGTTTATTGCCACTTCGCAAGCGTTGAGCAATGCGGCGCATAACGCAACCACGGCACAACAGCAAGCGTATGTAGCAGCGCAAGCCGCAACCACCATGGCAGTGTCAACCTTGCTGACGCTTGATACGGCTACAAGTGGCGTCGCCACATCAGAAGTGTTGGCGCAGGTTAATCCATTTGTCGGCAGTGTACTTGCCAATGCGACAGCGCCATCGCCCGGCACACCGGAGCAGACAGCGCACACTACCACGGTGGCGGGTTTGCCACAGCCTGCGACGGCATCCGATGCCAATGCAGTCAAACAAGTTGAAGCGGCGGTTGACCATGTTGAAAAACATATGGTGGCAAGTGCCGAAAAATGGTCGCATGCGGCCAAGGAAGTGATGGAAGCGATGGCGTATGGTCTGGTCAGTGTGCAGCAAGTCAATTACCAGACCAATCTGGATATTGTCAAACAGGCGGCCATTGCTGCCACGCTGAAACAGATGGTGTTAAATCCGGATCAATTGGCGCAATATCGCGACATTCTGGAGACGATTCAGACTTTGTAATCGCCTGCTGGATTATTGCTTTCTCTGGTAAATATCCGGCACCACAATCTCCATCAAGCGGCCCGGATTGGCCAGTTCGGTAAACCCGAATTGCTGGTACAGCCCGTGCGCGTCACGGGTAGCCAGCATGAAGCGGCGCAAGCCTTGAAGTTGCGGATGTTGCTGCAGGCATTGCATCAGCCATTTGCCCAGGCCATGGCCGCGATGCGCTTCCAGCACGTACACATCGCACAGGTAGCCAAAGGTGGCAAAATCGCTGACGACCCGGGCAAAACCGACTTGCGCACCCTGCTGGTACAGGCCAAAACACAGGGAATGTTGTATCGCGCGGCTGACTGTCGCCAAGGGAATGCCGGGTGACCAATATGACTGGGTCAAATACGCGTGAATGGCGCTGTGGTCGAGTTCGGCTTTATTCTCCGAAATGCGGTATTCGCCCTGGGTAAATTCAATGCTCATGGTACGGTTC
>JBDLSU010000645.1:0-7812 GCA_039799405.1 Pseudomonadota bacterium
GAACATTAAAAATCCAATGGTGTAGCAGCCCAGATTGCTGACATGCCAGTGACGATCCAAAATGACCAATTCGCCCGGATCAATCAAGCTGAAAACAATACCACTGCTGATGCAAGCCATCAAAAACGCTGGCCACAACACCACCATTACAATCAGGGCGCGCGGCGGCATTTGCACCTGCGCCCCATTCATGTGCGCACCTGTGCGCTCACTATTATTCATCTGTCCCACTCTCCAATATGATTGCTGCGCTGCTGCTTTTTTGTAGGCTATTTTTGCAGTCTGTTTGGCCCGATGGCTTATTTGCAATCGCTGCGAATGTCGGCGCAGCCCAGCTTGCTGCGTGCTTCCAGCGCTTTGGCGGCCGCCAGCTTGGCGCGCTGATCCAGTTGTTGGTTGATGCGCAAACCATTCTGGTAGTAATTTTTATCCAGCACCGGATCCGCACCATGCCAGGCCAGCCAGATCGTAATAAAACATGCCACGACCACCAGCAAAGGCCCACCCAACACCAGCAATAACCACGGTTCGCGATACCAGCGATCCGGCTGTTTCGGGGCTTGTAAAATTGCATCCATTTTTCACTCCAAAGGCCCGCAGGCCATGATTAAACGAAGTATTGTGCGCGGCATTTAGCGTGGTGCCAGAAACACCGCTTTTTCGGTGACGGCAATATCCGGGTTATCGCGCTCGCGCACCACAAACTGAATCCGGTTGGAACCGGGCAAAACATGATCAACCGGCACCCGTACCCGCACCGGTATCGCGCGGCTGCTGGCCGGGCCGAGTTCAAATTGTCCACCCGAAACCAGGGTAATGCCGGGGATGCCACTGACCACCACTTCAAACTGGTGGGCGCGCTCTTCGGTATTCATCACCTGCAAACGGTACACATTATCCACTGCCCCGGTTTCGGTCACGCGCGGCAAACCGCGGTCGCGCAATACATCCACCTTCAGCGGCAAGCGCAAGCTCAGCGCGGTGGCCGAGGCAAATACAATTGCGCCCAAAATGCCCGCGTAAATCATGGTGCGGGTGCGCAGCAAATGACGCCAGCGCGCGTGGTGGGTATGCAAGCCGTTTTCACTGTCGTAGCGGATCAGGCCAGGCGCATACGCCATTTTTTCCATCACCTGATTGCAGGCATCGACGCAGGCGGCGCAACCGATGCATTCATATTGCAGACCGTTGCGGATATCGATGCCGGTCGGGCAGACTTGCACACAGATTTCGCAATCGACGCAAGAACCCAGCCCCAATTCCTTCGGGTCGGCTTTTTTGCTGCGGCTACCGCGTGGTTCGCCGCGTTCGTGGTCATAGGTAATGATCAGGCTGTCTTTATCCAGCATGGCGCTCTGGAAGCGCGCATACGGGCACATGTATTTGCACACTTGTTCGCGCATCCAGCCGGCATTGCCGTAGGTGGCAAAGCCATAGAATAAAATCCAGAAAGTTTCCCACGGGCCGAGCTGCCAGTTTTGCACTTCCGGCAGCAGTTGCCGGATCGGCGTGAAGTAGCCGACAAAGGTAATGCCGGTCCACAGCGCAAAGGCCAGCCACAGGCCATGTTTGGTCAGCTTCAGGCCCCATTTACGCGCCGAGTGCGGGGCCTTGTCGAGCTCGATGCGGCTACCGCGCCCGCCTTCCACCAACTTCTCAATCCACAGAAAAATGTGGGTGTACACGGTTTGCGGACAAGCGTAGCCGCAAAATACCCGGCCAAACAGGGCGGTGACCAAAAACAATGAAAATGCCGAAATGATCAGGAGCAGCGACAGGTAGATAAAATCCTGCGGCCACAATACCAGGCCAAAGATATAAAACTTCCGTGAAGCCAGATCAAACAACAGGGCCTGACGGCCATTCCAGTTGAGCCAGGCGGTGCCATAAAACAGAATCTGCGTGAACCAGACCATGATCCAGCGCCAGTTGGCATACCAACCGCTGACGGCGCGTGGATAAATCTTTTTGCGAACTTCAAATAAAGATTGTTCCACTTCGGCACTGCCAGTTACGGGCTGGGCTGCGCCATGCTTTGCGCCGGATGGCACGGGCCGGATCGGAATGACTTTGGGCTTGGGCTGGTTCATGGTCACTATCAGATGTCAGGGACTGGTTTGCGTGGTCCGGGTAGATTGAGCGGCAGTCTGGGTGCTGGAATGGGACATGCCCCACACATAGGCTGTCAACAAATGGATTTTGGCCGGGGTCAGGATATCCTTGTGGGCTGGCATGGCGTTAGCCCGGCCCTTGTTAATGGTTTCCAGCACATTTTGCAGGCCACCACCGTATAACCAGGTTTTGTCGGTCAGATTCGGTGCGCCCAGCGCCTGATTGCCACTACCGGCAGCGCCATGACAAGCGCCACAAGCGGCAAACTTGGCTTTACCCTGCACCGCACGAATCGGATCATGCGCCGAGTCCGACAAACTCAGCACATAGTTGGCGACATTTTGTACATCCTCATCGCCGCCCAGCGCAGCGGCCATCGATGGCATTTGCCCGGCGCGGCCATTGGTGATGCTGTCCTTGATGTTTTGCGGATCACCACCATAGAGCCAATCACCGTCGGTCAGATTGGGAAAGCCCTTGCTGCCTTGCGCGTCCGAACCATGGCACTGGGCGCAGGAATTGAGGAACATGCGTTCGCCCATGGCACGCGCTTGCGGGTCGCGCGCCACTTGCGTCACTTCCATTTTCAGAAAGCGGTTATACAAACTGCCAAATTGCGCTTCCCCCGCCTTCATTTCCTCTTCATACTGACCCACCTGGCTCCAGCCAAACTTGCCCTGAAGCGCCCCCAGCCCCGGATAAAACACCAGATAACCCAGGCTGAAGACCAGCGTGCCATAGAACAACCAGCGCCACCAGCCCGGCAAGGGGTGGTTGTTTTCAACCAGATCACCATCCCAGATATGGCCGGTGGTTTCAACTGGCAATGGCTTGCCGTCGCTACCGAGTTTGACTTTCATGCGCCCCTGCGACCATAACAACAGGAAACAGGCGGCAATGCCCAGCAATACCAGGACGATAATATAAATACTCCATCCTTCACTAAAAAAATCGGCCATGCTTATACTCCTGTTTGCGAGTTGGTTTGAACCGGCGATACCTCGCCAGGCGATAACATTACCTCGTCAGGCTCCAGTGGCAAATATGCCAATGCATCAAAGCGCGCCTTGTTGCGCCCGGAAAAAGCCCAATACCAGATACCCAAAAAGGTCAGCAGACTCAGTACCGTAAACAGGCTGCTCAAGAAATGAAAATCCATGATCGCTCCAGGTCAATATTTGTTCTTGATGGCCGTACCAAGCACCTGCAAATAGGCGATCAGGGCATCTTGCTCGGTTTTATCCTTGACCGAAGCCGCCGCGCCAGCAATGTCGGCAGCGGTATACGGCACCCCCAGCCGTTGCATGGCACGCATTTTCCCGGCCGTTGCATTCGGATCCACCACGCGCTGACCAAGCCAGGGATAAGCCGGCATATTCGATTCCGGCACCACATCACGCGGATTGATCAGGTGGATTTTGTGCCACTCGTCGCTGTAGCGACCACCGACCCGGGCCAGATCCGGCCCGGTGCGCTTGCTGCCCCACTGGAACGGATGGTCATATACCGATTCTCCGGCCACCGAGTAATGCCCGTAGCGCTCGGTTTCGGCACGGAAGGGGCGGATCATTTGCGAATGGCAACCGTAGCAGCCTTCACGCAGATAAATATCGCGCCCTTCCAGTTGCAGCGCGGTGTAGGGCTTTAAGCCCGTGACCGGCTGGGTGGTGGACTTCTGGAAAAACAGCGGCACGATTTCCACCAAGCCACCAATACTGACCACCAACAACACCAGCACCAGCAACAAACCGACGTTTTTCTCGATCAGTTCGTGACTGAATTTGCCTTTCGATGCTTCCTGATTCATTTCATTCTCCTGAACAGATGGATTTAAGCGTGCGCTGGCTGCACCGCTGGTGGCTGGATCGGCGCTTGCGCCGGGCTACCTGCCAGAGCGGTACGGGCCACGTTATACGCCATCAACAACATGCCGGACAAGAACATCAAGCCACCGACCAGACGAATCACGTAATACGGGTAAGTCGATTTCACCGATTCCACAAAGGTGTAAGTCAGGGTGCCATCGCTATTAACTGCACGCCACATCAGGCCCTGCATCACACCGGCGATCCACATTGAGGCGATATACAACACCACGCCCAGCGTCGCGATCCAGAAATGGATTTCGATCAGCTTCTTGCTATACATGGCGGGTTGATTGAACAAACGTGGCACCAGGTAGTACAGGCTGCCGAAGGAAATGAACGCCACCCAACCGAGCGCGCCGGAATGTACATGGCCCACAGTCCAGTCGGTATAGTGCGACAGTGCATTCACGGTTTTGATCGCCATCATCGGGCCTTCAAAGGTGGACATGCCGTAGAACGAGAGCGATACGATCAGGAAACGCAGGATAGGATCGGTACGCAGTTGATGCCAGGCACCGGAGAGCGTCATCACACCATTGATCATGCCGCCCCACGATGGTGCCAGCAAAATCAGCGAGAACAGTGCGCCCACGCTTTGCGCCCAGTCCGGCAAGGCGGTGTAGTGCAGGTGATGCGGGCCTGCCCACATATAAGTAAAGATCAGCGCCCAGAAGTGAACAATCGAAAGACGATAGGAATAGATCGGACGTTGCACTTGCTTGGGGATGAAGTAATACATCATGCCCAAAAAGCCAGCGGTGAGGAAAAAGCCGACCGCATTATGACCATACCACCACTGGATCATCGCATCTTGCACCCCGGCATAGGCCGAATACGATTTCCACAGATTGACCGGCATCGATGCGCTGTTAACGATGTGCAACAAAGCTACCGTAACAATAAAGGCCCCGTAAAACCAGTTGGCGACATAGATGTGCTCAACCTTGCGCTTGGCCAGGGTGCCAAAAAACACCACCGCATACGCCACCCAGACTACCGCGATCAACAGATCAATCGGCCATTCCAGTTCAGCGTATTCCTTGCCCTGGGTAATGCCCAGCGGCAAAGTAACGGCGGCGGCCACAATCACCAGTTGCCAGCCCCAGAACACAAATTCGGCCAGACCATCAGAAAACAAACGGGTATGACAGGTGCGCTGCACCACAAAAAACGAGGTTGCCATCAAGGCAGAACCACCAAAGGCGAAAATAACGGCATTGGTATGCAAGGGGCGCAAGCGGCCATAGCTGAGCCAGGGCACATTGAAGTTCAGTTCGGGCCAGGCCAGTTGCGCCGCGATCAGCGCCCCCACTGCCATGCCGACCACGCCCCACACCACCGCCATAATGGCGAACTGGCGCACCACCCGATAATTGTAGAGATTGCTGCTGGATGTACTCATGGTTTGGTCCATTAATGAGAAATTTCACTCATTCTAGCCAAAGCCCATCAGCGGCTTCTTGATTGAAATCAAGTCCACTGCAATCGACACCGATTTGCTTGTATTGTGCAAAGCAACACAATGCAGTGCGAACGCTACCGGTTTGCCCATGCTTGAAAGCTCGGAGACAACTTTTTTCTGGCTTACAAAAAGAACAATCGTTGTTTTGAAACAAGCGCAGCAAACTGTACCGTTACAATGGTGCTTTAGCTTGACGCACAGCGCAACTCTCGGTGATACTCATGGCTGGTTCGCGTCATTCCTGGCTGTACCGGCGCGCCGCCATCCTGGCCTTATCCTGGCAACCCGGGCCAGGTAGCCGCCGCAAGCCCCCGTTGACACCGTCATTGCCGTTTCAATCATTGGAGCTTTGGATGTTTGTCGGTTTACGAGAAAAATTACTGATCTTTATCATGGCAAGCATCATCGTGCTTGGTGTGGGCACGCTCATGATGATCAGCTCACTGCAGCAGCAAAACCAGCTCGAACTGAGCCAGCAAATTACCCGCCACCACATCAGCCTGTATCAGGAAAAACTCGCTGCCGCTGCCGACAAGCCGGAACAACTGACGCTGAAGCTGCGCGAATTTACCCTGTCACCCAGCCCCGGAATGAGCGCGCGTCTGATGGATGAAAACGGCCTGCTGGAAAATCCGGGCAGCGCCAATGCGGCAGCAAGCCATGCCATCTGGAACCTGCTGGCGCTGGAAAACGAACGTCAGCAATTTAAAACCGCCATGGTCAAGCTCAAGGCGCATCAGGCCAACAACCTGCATTTGCTGCTCACCATCGAAGGCAAGCAACAAGTGGCAACACTGGCTTACCTGCCGCAATTGCACCGCTTCATTCTGGCGACCATGCCCCCTGGCGCGCCCGGCAAGAGCGACAAACAACTGAATTTCATGGTGCTGCTGTTGCTGGCCCTGATTCTGATCGGTTCGCTGATCCTGATCACCGGGCAACGCCTGCTGGTATTACAACTGCGCCACCTGATTGATGGTGCCCGCAAGCTGGCCGATGGCGACTATAAAATCCGGCTGGTGGTGGAACAAGCCGATGAACTCGGACAGGTAACCCAGGCATTTAACCGGATGGCGGGCAAGATCGAAAAATCGCAAGCGCAATTACAGGAAAACATTGCCACCCTGCGCGCCTCGGAACAGCGCTTTGCCACCATCTTGAATGCCGTACCCGACCCGATCATCATCACCCGGCTCGACAATGGTGCGGTGGTGGATGTGAATGAAGCGTTCCAGCGCCGCTCCGAACTAAGCCACGATGCCGCCCTGCGCATGAGCCAGGAACAACTGGGCTTGTGGCCGGAGCCGGAAGAACGCAGCCTGTTCAATTCGATTCTGGCGCGCTACCAGCAGGTGCGCGGCTTTGAATGCCCGACCTGCATCAACGGTCTGGCGCGGCGCGAAGCCATTTCGGCCGCCATTATCGAACTCGACGGCCAGTCCCATGTGCTGGCTATCTCGCGCGATGTGACCGAAATCCGGCACCAGGAAGCGGCCCTGCGCGCCTCGGAAGTGCGCAATACCATCATGCTGCGCATGATTCCCGATTATTTCGGCGTCT
This sequence comes from Pseudomonadota bacterium, assembly GCA_039799405.1. Lineage (GTDB taxonomy): Bacteria > Pseudomonadota > Gammaproteobacteria > Burkholderiales > Burkholderiaceae_D > CAMBDR01. The sequence goes on from JBDLSU010000645.1 coordinate 7,003, forward strand.
CCCGCTACAGCGACGGCGTTATGGTGGTGGTTAACGACGGCTTTGAAAAACTGATCGGCTGGAGTCGCGAAGAAACCATCGGCCGCCGTGCCATCGATCTCGACATCTGGGCCTGGCCGGCGGATCGGCTGCGCTTTGCCAAACGCCTGAAAGCCGAAGGCAGCATCAGCAATATGGAAATCGAGTTCAAGCATAAAAACGGCACGCTGATGCGCGGCCTGGTATCGGCTTCCACCTTTGAATTTGACGGGGTGCGCCATATCGGCATGGTGGTGCGCGACATTACCGAAGCCAAAAAGCAGGAAAACGCCTTGCGCCAGAGCTATGAAACGCTGGCCCGGGTGCAAAAAATTGCCGACATGGGTATCTGGCAATGGCAAGCCGACAAAGACCTGATTTACTGGTCGAAAACCGTGTACGACATTTTCCAGTTACCGCCGCCCCTGCAAACCGATGCGCCGCCCGCTTATGCCGGGGCGATTGATGCGACCAGCCTGCCGGGCCTGATCCACCCGGACGACCACGAACTATACCACCAGCAAGTCGCGATCATTCTGGCGCAAGGCGGACACCAGAAAACCCGCATCCGCATCCTGCGCCCGGATGGCTCGGTACGTTATGTTTTGTCGCAAGGCGATATTGGCGATGTGCGCGATGGCCGCATCATGAGTGCCTATGGCTTTGTGCAAGATATTACCGAACAGGTGATAGCCGACCAGAAGCTGCAGGCGCAGGAAGCGGCACTACGCGCGTCAGAACAAAAATTTTCCGCCATTTTCAACGCCATTCCCGACATGATCGGCGTCACCC
>JBDLSU010000646.1:0-4309 GCA_039799405.1 Pseudomonadota bacterium
TTCAAAGGCTTTTTCCAAGGGCGCAAACCAGGCTGCCAGCGTTGCGCTATCCGGTGGCAACTGAAATAACTTGCGCCACTCAATGGGCGAATCAACCGGGCTGGCGGTTTGTAACAAGCCAATCGCAAACTGCGCCAGAGCGCCGTTAAAGTCAGGCCGATTGGCATCAAAGGCAATAATGTCAGGCTCAACCAACTGGTGCGGCGCAATCCAGCAGCGCTCGCCATTGCGCTTGCGAACCGGTAGCCATGCTTCCTGGAATAAATTCATTCAGTCGATTCCTTTTATACGCAGTTTCCCATCCAATAGTTCCAATGGATATGAGATAGTCGTGTGCTGATTGATGAAAACAAGTTGTGATGCTGTATTTTTGAAGAAAAAAATAATGACTAACCAGTCTTTGTAGCGTGTGTAGCCAAATTTGTCGCTCTCAGAATGTTGGAAGACTGGTTTGGGAAAGGTAAACATAATGCCCCCATGAAAGATTGGAAGTGCGAATTCCTTAAGTGTAGCTGCAAATCCCAATAAGTCAATATTGTATTTTTTCAGTTGCCAAGGCAAATACACTCTTAAAAATTTTACCCAATGACTTATGCAGAGACACTCTTCAAGAAATCTTTTCAGTGGTGATTCGGAATCGAATGCTTCTGATATCCTAAGTAGCGTATTTAAGCGTTCCCGTATTTTGGTGCGGGATGAACCGAGTGTATTTGCATAGGCAATTGCACGGCAAATATCTTCCCCATATATGTGGGGCGCGCATGTACCGGGCAGAAGCTTGCCCGGTACGCTACAGCGCAACCAGTCCAATTTCATCGCTATACCTCCAGGACATCGTTTTCCCATCGGTTCTCACTGCGTCACCTACCCAACCATCCGCGCGTTCTTCCAAGGCCAGTACCACCATCCATTTCCCCTGACTGGGCAATTGCATTAGAAATTGCGCCATTGCCAATTGACGCTTTTCACTTTGGGGCTCTGCCGTTTTTTCGATCAAGCGGCTTGCCATGCGTAATGAACTTTGTGCCACAGCGACACGCATTTTTTCATGTGTTACCCATGGCTGGATTTGATCTCCCTGCCAGCGCGCCAGCATCACGGTGCTGCTGGCTTCGCCAAGGCGTGAAGGGGTTTTTGCTTCACTCCACCAATCCAGGCTGCCACGTTCATAGCCCTGAGCAAGCTTGACTGCATACATGTCGGCCATACTGACATCACGCATATCGTCACCTGTCGCGGCTTGCTCAACTTTTTCCAAGCCCTTTGGCGGGGCGACTTCCGGGCTGAACACGGCCTCAATAATGCGCCGGGCATCTTGCGGCATGGTAATTTCGCCTTGCCGGACTTGTGCCGCGCTGTGCCAGAGTTGGGCATGGTTGGGGTAGACTTTGGCTGCACGCGCAAAGCTGGCGCTGAACCAGGTTGGCGCAGGTTGCTCTTGCCATTCCGGCCCAAACACCAGCAAACAGGGCGGTGCCTGGTCGGGGTGAATGGTGCCACGTTGTGGGCGTTGATGGCGATGCAAGCGCCCCGCGCGTTGCAGCATGCGATCAATCGGGGCCAGGTCAGTGATCACCATGTCCCAGTCTGCATCAAGCGACTGCTCTGCTACCTGGGTCGCAATCACGAGTTGTCCAGCGCGCTGTTCCGGGGTACTGGCTTTGCCGAATAAGGTCAGAATTTTTTGCTCGGTCAGCAAACGCTGGGCCAGCGTAAAGCGGGCATGAAACAGGGTCAGGTTTTCTGGGGCCAGTTCTGCCTGAAATAATTCAAAAGCTTCCATGGCATCGGCCACCGTATTGCGCATCCAGCATACCGCTTTACCCGCAGCAAGGGCGCTGCGGATATGTTCGATTACTTCATTTTGCTGGCTCAAGTAGCGCAATTGCAGCGTGCGCTGCACATCCGGCCGGGTGGCGATGGGCGTTTCGGTGCTACCCTTGCCGTCACGCCAGCTACTGACCAAGGGGTAGTAGGCTTCACCCAGCCACGGGGTGCGGCTACCGGTACAACCACGTCCACGCGCAAAGGCAGCAAACAAGGCTTGCTTCATCGCTTGCGGCAGGGTTGCCGACAATAAAATGACACTGCCACCGATGAAAGCATGAAACTCCAGCAGGTATTCCAGCACCCTTTGCATGTAGGCGTCACAAGCATGGACTTCATCAATGACTAATACCTTGCGCAGCATACCAAGCAAGCGCAGAGACTGGTGCTTGCTGTGCAGCACACCCAGAAGAACCTGATCCACGGTACCGATTCCAGCAGGGGCCAGGAGTGCGCGTTTGTTATGATCGGCCAACCAACTGCTGCAACGGGCGCTCGCTGTTTCATCCTGTTGCAGCCAGTCCTGTTCGGCTTCACTTGGGGGCAACACCGATTGCGCGAATAGTTCCACCAGGTCACGTTGGCCGTGGGCCAAGACTGCACTGGTTGGATGGGCAAACAGTTGCTGGTACATGGTGGCAACCCGGCCATACATGGCGTTGGCGGTAGCCATGGTCGGCAAGCCGATGAAAAAGCCATCTGCCACATCATGGGCCAGCATACGTTGTGTCAACACCAGTGCAGCTTCGGTTTTACCGGCTCCGGTTACGTCCTCCAGCAAATGCAATTGCGGCTCTGCCGATAGCGCCACCGTGCTGGCCCAGGCTTGTAATGGTGATGGCGTTTGAATATGCGGGAACAGTTGATTTAGCCCGCGCTCCTGGCGCAAAGCATTGGGCAATATCTCGCTGGCGGTCAGAGCTTTTTCAGCCTGCTTCAGCGCGTATTCCCAATACGTTTGGATTTTTTCCGGGGCTTGATTGTGGTAAGGAAAAAAATCAGTGTTCGAGCCTAACCAATCGGCCAAAACGGTGATGCCTGCGATCCACCAGGATAGTTGCTGGCTACGCCTATAAAAAGTTTCGGGGTCAATTTCTGCCAGCAGTGCAGTGAAATCGACCGAGATAATTTCATAACGTAAAATCTGAATGAATTCGTCAATGGCCTTGCAGTCATGACGCAAATCAAAATGGTGCATGGTACCGCGATTACTTTCATCTGGCGGTAGGCCATGGTGGCCGGTAACGGCACGCATCCAATAATTCAAACCATCGGCATAATTTTCTGTATCGGGGCCAAACCATGCTTCACTGATAGTTTGATCAAGTAAAACATCTTTCCAGTACTGCATGCCGAGGCTATCATGGCGCAGGGTATAGGGGCGTTCTTTGGCTGCCGGACGAAGTTGTAGGAAGAGTTGAAAGTTTTGACTTTGAAACGCGGAGGAAAACTTGCCCAGATCGTGCAGGGCAAGCCAAAAAACCAACCAGGATTCCAGCGCTGCCTGACTCTTGAAGCCAAAAGTTTGCATAAACAGCGTTTGGAGAGTTGGCGAACGGCGTAAATAAATCAAGCCAACAGCCGCAACATCAAGGCAATGCAGTGGCAAACTGTGCCAGGGTGCGCCACCATCCAAATCAGGTTTGGCTTTGCCCCAAAATAAAAAACAACTTGCCGCCATGAAACCTTCCTGTGTTCGCTTTTGCAAGGATGGAAACCAAGAAGCATACTGGTTACGATCAAATCAATCCAGTGGATTGCTATTTTTTTGGATTTTTTGTTGCGAATTTGTTGAAAAAATTAAGATTTCCATCTCAAAACCCTGAAATTCACAATTTTTCATCTGAGAATTCACAGTTTTGCAAAAAATCACAATGATGCTGGGAACGAGTTTTGACTTGAATATTTTATAATTCGTGAAGCAAATGAGCGGCCGCTTGCTCACGATCTTTAACAATCAAAATTTTGGTAAAAAATTGGTAGAATTTAGGGTGTTCAATTTCACCAGATAAATCAATAACTTATATTTGGTGTGTTCCCCGCGCTGGCGGGGCTGAACCGATAGCCTAATTGTGGTACACTTTGAACACCATGTGTTCCCCGCGCTGGCGGGGCTGAACCGCGCTGGGCTTTTTACGCCTGAAAGACGAATGCGTGTTCCCCGCGCTGGCGGGGCTGAACCGGCGGTGTTGAACTATGCGAAAACCCTTGAATGGTGTTCCCCGCGCTGGCGGGGCTGAACCGGTCATTACAGAGACCGACATGTTGCCGGATTTGTGTTCCCCGCGCTGGCGGGGCTGAACCGCCGAGGTGGCGCACCGTTTGCTGGCCGCAGGAGTGTTCCCCGCGCTGGCGGGGCTGAACCGTTTTTCTCCTTGTTGGTAAATGGTTTGGATCCGTGTTCCCCGCGCTGGCGGGGCTGAACCGCCCGTATCAGTCAATTCGATTGGTACGGGCTTGTGTTCCCCGCGCTGGCGGGGCT
>JBDLSU010000647.1:0-2849 GCA_039799405.1 Pseudomonadota bacterium
TGCCGTCATTCCTGCGAAGGCAGGAATCCAGTTCTATGCGAATTATTGACGGTTCTACTCCGCGCTAGCACTGGATTCCCGCCTTCGCGGGAATGACGGTGCCCGAGGCTGAACAGTTACCCTGAAACTAACCTTTATCAACCGGGCCAAACGGGAAGGCACCAAACAGATTGCGGGTTTGCGCCTGCATTTGCTCTTGCATTTGCACGAACAGATTCTTGCTTTGGTCGATGTAGCTGTTCATCATGCCCTGCATCATCGGCCCCTGGATATTCATGAACTGGGTCCACATTTCCGGGCTGATCGGATTGCCTTCGATCACCCCCATCGACGATTCGGTCAGCTTCTTTTGAATATCGGTGAACGCCTGGACGTTTTTCTCCAGGTAAGACCCCATCATGCCCTGCATGGCGTGACCGTAATAGCGGATGATCTGGCTCAGCGCTTCGCTGGAAAACATCGGCGCGCCATTTGATTCTTCTTCCAGAATAATTTGCAGCAAAATGCTGCGGGTCAGGTCTTCATTGGTTTTGGCGTCTACCACCGAGAACACCGCATTATCCAGCACCAGTTGCTTGACATCACTGAGCGTGATATACGAGCTGGTCTGGGTATCATAGAGCCGCCGATTCGGATATTTCTTGATCAGGCGCTCGGAAATTTTTTTGGTACCGGTCATCATCATTCCAGTTCAGTGCGCCGCATTGCAGCAAGGTTCAACGTCGTGGGTGCCACATTTGCGTAAAATATAGCACACATACGGCTTCATTATAGTAGGGAAACTCCGGCAAACAGCAAAAGCTGCTGCGAATTGTCCTGATCTTGTGCCCTGCAGCGTTTAATCGGCACGCACTTTCACATAACGCCCCGGTGCCGCTTCAATTGGTTTGTAAGTGGCATTGCCCAGGGTTTTGGGTGCCGCCACTTGTTTGCCACCGTTTTCTTGCAAGAACGCCGCCCATACCGGCCACCAGCTTCCCGCCACTTCGGTGGCTTGTTCCAGCCATTGTTTTTCATCCTTGGGAAAACTGTTACGCTGCCCTGCATCAATCCAGTGGCTGCGCTTTTTCTTGGCGGGCGAATTAATCACCCCGGCAATATGGCCGGAAGCACCCAGCACAAAACGGTTACGCTCCGCATGCTTTTTATTCAACAATTGGGTCGAGGCATACGCCGCTGGCCATGGCACGATATGGTCTTCGCGCGAGCCATACATGAAGACCGGACAATCGATCAACCCCAGATCAACACTTTGACCAGCCACGATCAATTTGTTGGGCACCATCAGGCTGTTTTCCAGATAGGCGTTGCGCAGATACCAGCAAAACATCGGGCCGGGCAAATTGGTGCTGTCGGCGTTCCAGTACAGCAAATCAAACGGCGGCGGTTCCTTGCCCTTCAGATAGTTGGCCTGCACATAATTCCACACCAGATCATTCGGGCGCAGGCTGGAAAAAGTGGAGGCCAACTCACGCCCCGGCAGCAAACCTTGCACCCCGATATCACGCTCGCGCTTGCTGACTTGTTCTTCGTCGATAAACACTTCCAGCGCACCAGCCTGGGCAAAATTGAGGAAGCTGGTCAACAACGTCAGGCTCGCCAGCGGATGCTCACCACGCGCCGCCAGCACTGCGGTGGCGGTAGAAATAATGGTGCCGCCGACGCAAAAACCAAAGCCATTGATTTGCTTTTGTTTGCTGATGGCTTGCACTACCTTGATGGCCTGGATGGCACCGTGTTCGATATAGTCATCCCACGTCACTTTATTCATCGATTCATCCGGATTACGCCACGACACCAGGAACACATTATTGCCCTGTTCCAGCGCATAGCGCACCAGCGAATTTTCCGGTTGCAGATCGAGAATATAGAATTTATTGATGCAAGGTGGCACCAGCAGCAGCGGCACCTGGCTGACCTTGGCGGCCAAAGGCTGGTAGTGGATCAACTGGATCAAATCATTTTCATACACCACTTGCCCGACGCTGGTGGCGACATTGCGCCCCACTTCAAACGCGCTTTCATCGGTTTGCGAAATGCGGCCTTTTTGCATGTCGGCCATCATGTTTTCCAGACCTTTTTTCAGACTCTCGCCCTTGGTTTCGATCAGGTGTTGCTGCGCTTCCGGATTGGTCACCAGAAAATTGGCAGGCGACATGGCGTCGATCATTTGCTGCACCGAAAAACCAATCTTTTGCTTGACCTTGGGCGGCGCTTCTACCGCATCGGCCAGGGCAGTCAGGAAGCGGCTATTGAGCAAATACGAAGCCACGTTAAACTGGGTCAGCGGGTTGCTTTTCCAACCGTCGGCACTAAAACGCTTGTCGCTGATGGCGGGCATTTTACCGGTCATGAATTCCTGCCACAACGCCACCGATTGCGCCATATACTCTTTTTGCAAGCGGTTCAGTTCATCGTTATCGATGCGCGCATTGGCTTCTTTCAACATCGCCGCCAGCGGATTTGGCGTCAGGTCTTGCGGCATTTTGAACCAGGTTTGCCAGGTATTGGCACCGTTAAAATTGGACATCCAGGATTCGAGCATGGTTTGTTGGTCAGGCAGGTTCATGTTATATTCCATCGGACTAATTGGTATTGATTGAGTGACACGATTTTATCTCGTACCTGATGATTCAGATGACGCTAATGAGCAGGCAATTGGTGGCGCAAATGAAGACACAAATTTGAAAGGATTTTCCATGTTGCCCATCGTCGTCATTGTTGCCATCGGGTGGATCTTCGTGGTGCTCTTGATGTCGCTTACCGAAACATCATTTGTGGCAGGCATTATGACCTTTTTGCTGTACGGTGTGTTGCCTCTGTCGATAATTTTTTATATCTTTGGCTCA
>JBDLSU010000648.1:0-3091 GCA_039799405.1 Pseudomonadota bacterium
TGATGGCAGCATCGGCAAGGTGGATTTGGTATTGCAAGGTGCGGTGATGGTGAATGCGCCGCTGGCCAGCAACAGCGCAACCCAGCGCGCCGCCACTGCGGCAGTGGCAAACACATCGGCCGCAAGTACCACCCCTATCAGCAATATCAGCAATATCAGCAATATCAGCAATATCAGCAATACCAGCAGCAGCGCCAGCAACACCATTCTGCCGGGCACCCGTGCCGTAAGCCTGAGCGGCAAAAACGCCTGGATCGAAATCCCGGCTTCGGACACGCTGCTACTGCCCGAATACACGATCGAACTGTGGCTGCGCTCCGACAAAAACCAGAGCAGCGAATGGGTGCAACTGTTTGGCATCGACACCTTTGAAAACGGCATGCGGCGCAACTATTATCTGGAAATCAATACCAAATCCGGCCTGTACAGCCACCGCTATACCGACAACAGCAGCGCCAACGCTGGCCCGGCCAGCACTGGTAACGGCAGCGTGCGCTGGGGCCAGTGGCAACATGTGGCGATCAGCAACGATGGCCTTACCGCGCGCACCTTTGTCGATGGCAGGGAAATGGCCAGTTGCGCGGTAGTGGGAACGCTGGCTTTGCTGAAAGCGGCGATTTTTATTGGCAAACAATGCGGCCCGGAACTGGCGCGGCGCTGGAATGGTGATCTGGCCGAAATCCGCATCTGGAAGTGCGCCCGCAGTGGTGAGCAGATTCGCGAAAGCCTGCGCGAAATCTTGCAGGGTGATGAGCAGGACTTGGTTTCGCTGTACCGCTTTGCCGGTAATAACGGTAGCAGCAACAACGCCAACCAGGCTTTCGACCTGTGCGGGCGCAATCACGGCAGCATCAAAAATGGCAACTTCATCGATACCGATCTATTGATGTTCAAAGCCCAGGACTTTGATGGCAAAACCGATTACATCGAGATTCCCGACGCCGCCAGCTTGCGCATTGGGGCCTACACGCTGGAAGCCTGGATCAAACCCAACGAGCCGGTAGCGGGCAGCACTGGCGATTATTGGGGCGGCATTGCAGGCAAAAAAGGGCGCAATTTTTGCATGCTGATCAGCCGCGATGGCTTTGTGCATCACCGCTTCCACACCAATAAAGACTGGAACGACGGCATCGACAATACAGCCAACAATGTGCTGCAGTGGAACCAGTGGAACCATATCGCCATTTGCAATGACGGCAAAACCGCTGCTACCTGGGTCAATGGCGTGAAACTGGTCAGCGGCGCGGTCGATGCCAAAGGCTTGATCATCGACAAGGAAAGCTTGACCATTGGCCGCAGCGGCAGCAACGGGCAAGAATATTTTTCCGGTGCCATGGGTGAAATCCGCCTGTGGTCCGGCGTGCGCAGTGACGCCGATTTGCTCGCCAACATGACGCGCCACATCGACCCGAAAAGCCCCAACCTGGTTGGCCTGTGGCGCATGCAGGGTGTGAATCAGGGCATTTTGCCCGATGCCTGCGGCAAAAACCCGGGGCGCTACCCGAATCAGGCCGCCAGCCGTCTGGCGCTATCGCATGATGGTCTGGTCTTTGATGGCAGCCTTGATAGCGCCAGCATTGCAGGCAATGCCAAATTCAGCCTGGAAAGCTACACCATCGAAACCTGGATCCGTCCCGAAGCCAACCCCAACACCACCTGGCAATGCATACTGGGCAATGCGGGCAAGGGGCCAAAAATTTATCTCAACAAAAATGGCATTGTCTCGCATCGCTACAGCCGCACGGTGCAAGATATCAACGTCATCAAATCGAATGGCATTCCGGTCAAAACCGACGTGATCAGCAGCGTCAAGGAACAGGTGCTCAATAGCGATGCCAACCAGATCCAGTTCGGCCAATGGAACCATATTGCAGTCAGCAGCGATGGCAAAACCTGCACCCTGTATGTGAATGGCAGCCAAAAAGCTGCCGCCAGCGTGCCCGGCAAATTTGTCGCCGACAGCAGCGAGATCAGCCTGGGGCGCGACGCTGCTGGCAGTTTCTTCGCGGGCAGCATCGACGATTTGCGCTTCTGGAACATCGCGCGCCCGGCCAATGACATCGCCACCAGCATGAACTACCCCTTGAACGGTAGCGAAGCGGGCCTGCTGGCCTGGTATGACATGGATCACAGCACTGGCACAGAACTGAGCGATCAGGGGCCAGCCAAGCTGCACGGCAGCATCAAGGGCGCACGCTGGGCGCTGGCCGCCGCCCCTGCCAGTAGCGACAAAGCCAGCATCCAGATTCTGGGTCATGCGCAACTGAGCGTACTGGGCCATGCCGCCATGGTGGCCGATTTGCGCCTGGTCGATGCCACCTTCTGGTTCAGCGGCAAGCTCGATTTATTCCCCTCCAACTGGCCGATCCGGGTCTATGGCCAAGTGGAAGGCATGTTCAGCAAACAGCGCTTTTACCTCAGTGGTGCCACCGAAACCAGCTTGTTCGGGCTGGCGCTGTCGCAGTCGCGCCTGTTTTTATCCAATGAAGCGATCCGGCTGGAAGGCCGCTGGCTCGGCGTGTTTACCCTGCTCGACATTTCCTGGGACAAAGATGATCCGCATTTCACCGGCAGCATCGGGCTGGGCCTGCATTGCGGCATCGATTTTGGCGCGGTGCGCATTCGCGGCGTCAAGCTTTCAGACAATGTGCATATCGCCATCGACATCGGGGTCGATATCAGCGTCAATGTCAGCAAGCAGGGCTTTGCCGCTAAAGTACATGCCCGGTTCCAGATCAATGGCAAGGGTTTTGATATCAGCTTTACGGTATCGAGCGCACCCAACCGGGTATCGGACGTGGAAAGCTGGGTCAAACAGCGCATCATCGATGAACCCGCCAAATACCTGGCCCATTTATTTACCGACGCCGCCACCTGGCTGAAAAACGTCGGCGATGACACCATCGACTTTGCCAGAGATGCCGGTGAAGCCGTGGGCGGGGTACTGAAATCCGGCTTTAACAGCAGCAAGGAACAAGCCTGCGCGCTGATGAAAGACGCTGGCTATGGCGCGCATCAGGTCGGCTCGGCGCTGGGCAAAGCCTACCAGGTCGGCGCGGGCGACGCCGCCAAACTGCTGAAGGGTGCCAAT
>JBDLSU010000649.1:0-2554 GCA_039799405.1 Pseudomonadota bacterium
CAAACCGGACGCCGAGCGCAGAAGTGGTTTTCAGGATCGCGATATGCCGCGCCTGAAAGCCCGGCTGGAAGCGGCCAACCGGCGTTATGACAGCGGGGTCGATAAAACCGTGGTGCTGCACTTTTTGCAGCAATACATGAGCAAACCGCAAGAGCAGCACATGGCCGGTTTCGACACGGCGCTGGGTTTGCGCCAGGGCATGAATGATGCCGAATTGCGCAAGCTGGTCGATGGCTGGTATGCCGGCAGCAAGCTGGAAGACAAGGAAACGCGCATGGCCTGGTTGAGCAAAAAGCCGCTTGACTTTGCCGCCAGCGATGACCCTTTCATTAAAGCAGCGGTAGCGCGTTATGAAGACGATATGAAGCGTGAAACGCGCCAGGAAGAACTGGCCGGGCAGGCACAACATGCGTATGCCAGCTATATCAAGGCCAAGCTGGCCTTCATGCAAAGCCAGGGCAAGGCGGTGTATCCGGATGCCAATAGCACCTTGCGCGTCACCTTTGGCAGCGTTGCCGGGCGCAAACCGGGCAGTGACGGTAGTGACTGGCACGCCTTCAGCACCTTGCGCGGCATTACCGCCAAAGCCACCGGCAGCGGCGAATTCAATGCGCCCAAAGAGCAACTGGCCGCCATCCGCGCCCGCCAGTTTGGCCCGTATGCAGTGGATAAACTCAAATCGGTGCCAGTCAACTTTTTGGGCACGCTCGACATTACCGGCGGCGCTTCCGGTTCACCCGTCATGAATGCCAGGGCAGAACTGGTCGGCCTGGCCTTTGATGGCACCTATGACACCATCATTTCAGACTGGGACTACAACAACGACACGACCCGTTCGATCCAGGTCGATGTGCGCTACATGCTGTGGCAGATGAAGCAGGTCGATCATGCCGACAATTTGCTGCTTGAGATGAATGTGAAGTAAGCGGCAGATTTGTGCCATCGGTCGGTGCCCTGGCGTACTGACCGATGCTGGCATGGTGTTTTATGATAGAGACTGATCAATCGACCAATCCAAAGGGTAGCGCCATGCCAGTCAGCCAATCTGCAACCATCGGTTTTATCCAGCACGCAACCCGCTATTTGTTTTTCACTGGCAAGGGCGGCGTTGGCAAAACCTCACTCTCGACCAGCGCCGCACTGGCGCTGGCGGATGCAGGCCAAACGGTGCTGTTGGTCAGTACCGATGCGGCTTCCAATCTCGATGAAATGCTCGGCATTACGCTGGCCAATACCCCGGTGCCGGTGCCTGGCGCGCCCGGCTTGTCCGTCATCAATATCGATCCGGAACAAGCCGCCAATGCTTATCGCCAGCGGGTGGAAGCGCAAATGGGGGCCGCCGCCAGCGCGCAAGAACGCGCTACCGTGCGCGAACAACTTTCCGGTGCTTGCACCACCGAAATTGCCACCTTCGACGAATTTTCCGCGCTGCTGTCCGATGCGGCGCAACCGTATCAACACATTGTGTTTGATACCGCCCCCACCGGGCACACGCTGCGCTTGCTGAGTTTGCCCAAAGCCTGGAGCGGCTTTTTGCAGGGTAACGACCGTGGCGCGTCTTGCCTGGGGCCGCATTCCGGTTTGAAGATGCAGGAAATGCGCTTCAAGGCAGCGTTGCAAGCCTTGAGCGATCCAGCCAAAACCACGGTGGTACTGGTAACCCGGCCCGATGCCGGGGCGATTGCTGAAGCGGCGCGCAGTTCGGATGAATTACACGCGCTTGGTCTGCACAATCAACGGCTGGCGATTAATGGCGTGTTCCATGCCAGTGTTACCGATGATGCGGTGGCAACTGCGTTTGAAACCCAGGGGCAACAGGCACTGGCGGCCATGCCTGCGGCGCTGGCAGCTTTACCGCAAGATCAGGTGCCATTGCGTGCCTTTGATACGGTTGGCTTGCCTGCCTTGCGCGCTTTGCTCAAGCCGACGGTGCCGGGGAGGGCTGATGTTTCAGTCACCAGCCCGGCAGCGCAGTTGGCAGCAATGCCAGCCTGGCCCGGCCTGGACAAGTTGGCCGATGAGCTGGCAGCGCAGGGGTGTGGCCTGATCATGGTGATGGGCAAAGGCGGGGTCGGCAAGACCACGGTTGCGGCGGCGCTGGCGCTGGGACTGGTGCAACGCGGCAAGAGCGTACACCTCAGTACCACCGACCCGGCCGCGCATCTGGCGCAAACCCTGCATGGCGAGGTAGCCGGGCTGGAACTGAGCCGGATCGACCCCAAACTGGAGACACAGCGCTATATTGACAAAATCATGGCAGCCAAATCGCCCCGGCTGGATGCACAGGAGCAAGCCTTGTTGCTGGAAGATTTGCAATCCCCCTGCACCGAAGAGGTCGCGGTATTTCACGCTTTTTCCCATATCGTGAATCAGGCGCGTAGCGCGTTTGTGGTGCTCGATACCGCGCCGACTGGCCATTCCATGCTGTTGATGGACGCCACCGGGGCCTACCACCGCCAAATGACGCGCCAGTTTGCAAGCCACGGCAATCCACGCATCATTACCCCGCTGATGCGGCTGCAAGATGCGGCCTATACCCGCATCATTCTGGTCA
>JBDLSU010000650.1:0-4189 GCA_039799405.1 Pseudomonadota bacterium
CACGACCCGTCCGGTCTGGGGAATTTTGATCCAGGCCCCGCCTTCATTGGCAAAGCCAAAACCATCGGTACCAATCACGGCGGCGGAATGAATAATGCCGCGCTGGCCCATGATGCAGGCGGCATGAAAGGTAACATGGGCAAACAAATGGCAATCATCACCGATTTGGGCCGCGCGGCCGATAAAACAACCGGCGTCAATGACAACCCGCTCGCCGATCACCACATCGTCTTCAATGGTGACATGCGGGCCAATGCAGGCGCTGGCGGCAATCCGGGCGCTGGGGGCGACGACTGCACTGGGGTGAATTCCGGGTGCTTTGGCAGGCTGGTTCTGTTCAAAAAACAGTTGCGCGGCACGCGCAAACCAGGCATAAGGATTGGGGGTGATGATGCGGCTGCCCGCATAGCTGCCTTGCTGCTCAAGCCACTCGGCATCGCGTTCATTGAGGATCAATGCGGCAGCCAGACTGGTGGCAGCCTGGGCGCGCAACCTGACATTGCTGAGAAAGCTCAGATGTTGCTGGCCCGCCTGATCCAGTGGCGCGATGGCCGCCACTTCCAGTGCAGCATCGCCCAGCAAGCGCCCGCCAAGACGTTCGACCAAAACCCCTAGTTGCATACCCATGCGGTGTTATTTATTCAAAACTTTCAAAACCTTGTCGGTAATATCCACCCGGGGGCTGGCGAACAGCACATCCTGAATCACGATATCGTATTTTTCTGCTTCGGCCACTTGCTTGATCGCTTTGGCAGCGCGATCTTGCACCACGGCCAGTTCTTCGTTTTTACGTTGAGCAAAGTCTTCCTGGATTTCACGCTTTCTGCGGGCAAAATCCTTGTCCAGCTCGGCCAGTTCACGCTGGCGCTTGCTACGGTCGGTCTCGGACAAAACGGCAGCGTCTTTATCGAATTTTTCGGCCATGGTCTTGAGGCGATTACCCAGATCCTGCAACTCTTTTTCGCGCTTGCTGAATTCTTGTTCCATACGCTGGTTGGCGGCTTTGGCCAGACTCGATTCGCTCAAAATTCGCTCGGTTCTGACGTAACCGATTTTGGACGCTTCTTGTGCCATGGCGCTGTTGACCGAGCCCAGGCTCAAGGCTAACACGGCGACCAGTTTGGAATATTTTGCCAGGGCAATGGGTACACTACGAGATCTCAAGGTCATTCTCCGAAATTCAAAAAAATAATAAACACCACAATTAAAACCCAGCACCAACCTGGAACTGGAAATTCTGTTTGCGATCATCCGGTTTGGCGTTCAATGCCCGGCCAAAACTGATCTTCAATGGACCGACTGGTGAAATCCAGCTCAACCCGATACCTGCAGCAAAACGCAATTCCCGGCCGGTAATTTTCTGCCCTTCCTGGAACACATTGCCACCATCAAGGAAGGTAAACCAGCGCAAGGTACGATCAGCCCCGGTGCCTGGCAAGGGAAATTGCAATTCCAGATTGCCATACAGCCGCGCGGCCCCGCCCAACGGATCGCCATTCGAGTCAAGCGCGCCCAGCGTACCCGCTTCATAGCCACGCACCGAACCTATCCCCCCTGCCGAATAATTTTTAAACAACGGGTAGGCGCTTTTCCCCAAGCCATGCCCATAGTTGAATTCACCATTCAGAGCCAGTGTAATCTTGCGGAAAATCGGGCGAAAATATTGATGCTGATAAGCGGCGCGATAGTACTTCAAGTTGCCCAAAAAGTCTATATCTAAATTAACGCGTTGATATTGGCCGATATTCGGTGCCAGTGCGCTATCACGGCTATCACGCTGCCAGGCGATCGTCAGCGGAATTGCCGTGGTAGTCGCGCTGTCGGTACCACCAAGCGAGCGCACATAGGAAATGTAGCGGCTTGGGCTGGTGGCATCGACTGAAACGGTAGTACGCTCAGGGCCAATGCCAAAAAACACCGTATCCAGTTCTGAAAATGGCACGCCAAAGCTCAAGCGGCCACCTTGAGTCGAGGTGGAGAAACTACCGATATTGGCCGAAATCGGATTAGAGCGGCGCGAATAAAGATCCCAGCTTCGGCTAACACCATCGTCGGTAAAATACGGATCGGTTTGCGAGACCCCGATCGTCCGGTTTTGTTGGCTGGTGTTGATATCGAGCCCGACCGTGGTACCACTACCGGCAAAGTTGGCCTGTTGAATTTGGGCGGTCAGGGTCAGTTTTTCACTCTGCGAAAAACCGGCACCAATCAGGAAGTTACCGGTCGGTTTTTCAGTGACGGCCAGATTCACATCCACCTGATCCACCGTACCAGGCACTTCCGGCGTGGTGACCGTCACCTCCTTGAAATAGCCCAGACGATCGGCCCGATCACGCGAAAGCTTGATTTTGTTACCGTCGTACCAGGCGCTTTCAAACTGACGGAATTCGCGTCGCACCACTTCGTCACGGGTACGGGTATTACCCGATACATTGACCCGGCGCACATACACGCGCTTGCCCGGATCGACAAAAATGGTGAATGCAACTTCTTTTTTCTCTTTATTGATATCCGGATTGGCATTGACGTTGGCAAACGCATAGCCGAAGGTGCCAAGGCGCTCTGAAATGCGTTTAACACTCTCGGTCAGGCGGTCACCCGCGAAAACCTGGCCCGTTTTAAACAAAAGCAGGCTGCGCATTTCTTCTTCGCGCCCGAATAACTCACCTTCAAACTTGACATCCGACACCGTGTACTTTTCGCCTTCAACGATATTGATGGTCAGGTAAATGTCTTTTTTATTCGCGCTGATCGCCACCTGGGTCGATTCCACCTGCATTTCGATATAGCCGGAATTGAGATAGAACGACTTGATGGTTTCCAGATCGCCCGTCAGTTTTTCTTTGGAATATTGATCTGCCTTGCTATACCAGGTAAACCAGCCCGGGGTGCGCAGCGCGATCAGGTTTTGCAAATCGCTGTCGGAAAAGGTTTTGTTGCCGACAAAAGTGATACCCTGAATGCGCGAAACTTCGCCCTCTTCCACGTTAAAGGTAATGTTGACACGATTGCGTTCGATGGGCTTGATGGTGGTGACAATTTGCACCCCGTACAAACCCTTGGACAGGTATTGCCGTTTCAATTCCTGCTCGGCTTTTTCGACAATCGACTTGTCATAAATGCGCGACTCCCCGATGCCAACTTCCTTCAATGCCTTGGTCAGGGCATCTTTTTCAAATTCCTTGGTGCCGACAAATTCCACCAGGGAAATCGCCGGACGTTCATCCACCAACACCACCAGCACGTCACCTTCGACTTCGATGCGTACATCTTTGAAAAAACCGGTGGCGTATAGCGCCTTGATGGCAGCCACTGCTTTGGCGTCGGTAAATTGTTCACCTACCCGCACCGGCAGATAGCTGAACACGGTTCCCGCTTCGGTGCGCTGAATGCCTTCAACCCGGATATCTTTCACCGTAAACGGGTTCACCGCCAGGGCTTGCCCACTACACAGGGCAAACGCGGCACAGGCGAGCAGACGACGGGGAAGGTGCGGTAACGACAGGTGGGTAAAATGTAAGTTCATTGTCCGGGATCGAGGTTAATAATCTGATGGAGTTAATGGAGGTTTGCTTACGGCATCAACTTGCCCAGGTGGCGAATTCCGTCATTGGTGAATGCAATTGCCATCATAACAATCAAAATTCCCAAGCCGATACGCTGACCGGTTTCTGCAATGCGTGGCGACAATGGACGCCCCATTAAAACTTCCAGCGAATAATACAGCAAAAAGCCACCATCCAACACCGGAATGGGCAGCAAATTCATTACGCCAAGGCTAATACTGATCAACGCCACAAAACCAAGGAAGGCAATCAGCCCCATTTGGGCACTTTGTCCGGCGTATTCCGCAATCGAAACCGGCCCCGACAGGTTTTTCAGGGATATTTTTCCGGTCAGCATCTGACCAAACATTTTTACCGTCAGGACGCTTGCATCCCAGGTTTTCTCCACGCCTTTGCCCAGTGCGCTGAAGAATCCATACTCGATGATACGCATTTTGGGGGCCAGGTCGATCCTGATTTTGATACGCCCGACATGCACACCCTGCTCCACCTCGTCTGCCACCAGCACGCTACGTTCAAATGGCTGGCCGTTGCGGTCGCTACCACTCACCAGCAGCCGTTGCCCGGGCGATTTGCGCACTTTTTGCACGAAGTCCATGCCATCGAGTACTTTTTGCTGATTA
>JBDLSU010000651.1:0-5912 GCA_039799405.1 Pseudomonadota bacterium
AAAATATTCTGCGCTTCAAACTTGGCCTTGAAGGTATTGGCAAAAGTTGGATCAGCCGGGAACAGTTTGCTTGCGGCAGTGACAATGGCGGTTGCCATGGCAGGCATCTTGACGCCAGAACCGAGACCAAAATGCGCTTCCAGAATAATTTTATCGACATCAGCGCGCGATTTACCCGCCGCCATAAAGGAAACCAGCGACTGGAACAGCGGTGCTGACCACAATTCATCGGACTGGAAGGTCACGCCGCCTTCGGTGACCGAAACGTGGGCACCATACGATTTGGCGCTGTTGTACTTGGCATCGGTACGGTTGAGCCCACGACCACCCCAGCAAGCGCCATGGCCGTCCCAGCTAAAGGCCCATTCCGGATGGAAGGTTTTACCGTTCGGGGTGCTGTAAGAGTAAGAACCGGCCCAGTAATCGCCAAAGCCTTCACCCATGGCACCGGTATCGCCACCGCTCCAGCTTGAATTGATGCTGGCCTGAATCGCATGGCCGTATTCGTGCAAAATAACGTCGGCATCTTCACTGTCGTTCACGCAGCCATGACCAAAAGCCAGGTAGCCGGTGGCACCGGTGCCGGAGAAGTGCGAGTTATCGTCGCCATTGACGCCATCGGAATCGATGTCCATCGAACGGTTCAAGATTGATTTGGTGCCGGTAAAGCCGAGCGACTGCATATAGCGCTGGTTTTGATCGATATGGAAATAGATATTGGTATCGTCAAAGGCATTGTTGCCGCGTTTTGCGGTCCACACGCCATTGGTGGTGGTGGAGGGCGCGGTGTTGGGTGCTTCGATATTTTTGATGTTGACATACGGGCCAGTCAGCTTGTACACGCCATTGGTCACGGTCAAATCGAGCAGTGTCTTGGTGGAATAAGCGGCATCAAAAGCGGACGCGGCCGAGGTATCGGTCAGGGTTTCGGACTTCAAGGCAGTACGTGGATCCGGATCAAACACCAGGCCCGAACCGTTAATGCCGGAAGCAAGCGTTGCCACAGCGGCGCGCTGTTGGCTGTCTTGTTTTTGTACCAGATTCGCCATCGCGGTTTTGCGATCAATGGTGCCGCCCACCAGGCCAGTACGTGCTTCAATGCTGCGCTCGCCGCCTTTGTTGGTGCGTGGCAGTGACGTGGAGTGCGATTTCAGGAGCGCACCATCGTGGGCCGACAGGTATTGCACGAAGCCACCGGTTGGCATTTGTGCCGCAATCGCCACTTTATAGGCCAGCTTGACGCCATCTTTGTCGGCCACCCAGACCAGTTTCGATTCCGGATTGGTCACCAGTGCGTGTTGCACTTTCATATTGTTCCAGGCTTTGTCCAGCACCGCGTCTTCGCTCAGGCGTGCTTTGACATGCATCTGGTTAACCGCGTCGGCATCCATTTTGGCGCTGATCGGCTTGTGTTCGTTAAAAATTTTGATCAACTGACCATTGTGGCCGATTGAAACAATCACTTCGGCGTGTTCTACCGGCATGCCGTACAGCATTTGTTGATAGTGGTAATGCTTGCCCAGCAGCGATTCTTTGACTTCTTTCAGAACCAGATTATTCAACGCAGGGTTAAGGCCCAGGCGGGCGGCATTGTCGCCCAATACCTGCTGAGCCGAACCTGCCTTGGTGGCGTTAAATACGGTCAGGTTTTCTACGGTATAACCATCGGCGGCCAAGGAGCTGCCGGAAAAACTCAAAGCGATGGCGGACGCTAACAAAGAAAGGGTATAACGGTGCATAATTTTGTCTCCGTAAAAGTTATCACGCCTTGTGGCGTTGTAGTAAGTTATTTTGTGCAGGAATCGATGCTGGATTAATATTTATATTTCATAAAAACTAATCTATAATGCCTTCCGCTGTGCCTCAATAATTTCTATCGGTTCACAGGTATCTATAGTTGCAGAACTTTCTGGGCCTGTCAATACTTGTCCACCGGAATTTGAAATTAAATTTTTTTCACAAAATCGGGTGTTTGGCTGGATAAAATATGGTTTGAGGGGGATGTGGCAAAACATTAGCGGCCTGGCCTGGTTTTGCGATTTTTGCGTCTTTTTGGCAGTTATCCACAAGCGGTTTGCCAATGGCGTGAGCGCTGACATATACTCTGCTCACACCGTTTTTCCCTGACTCTTTTTAACTCACTCCGGACGAGACCCAATTGCGTACCATGACCCTGCGCCCCCTGTTGCCACTTTCCCTCCTGCTAGCCTTGGGCGGATTTTCCTTCAACACGATTGCCAATGAAGGACAATGGCAGCCGCATCAACTGCCACAACTGAAAGCCGAACTGAAAAGCGTGGGCTTGACCATGCCGGCCGAAAAACTGGCGGATTTGCATAAACATCCGATGAGTGCGGTAGTGGGGCTGAGTGGGTGTACGGCATCGTTTGTCTCCAGCCAGGGTTTGATCGTCACCAACCACCATTGCGCCTATGATGCCATCCAGCGTAATTCCACTGCCCAACGCAACTTGATTGTGGATGGTTTTCTGGCCAAAGCCCGGGCTGAAGAATTGCCAGCCGGGCCGAATGTGCGGGTGTATGTGACCGATAAAGTCGAAAACGTCACGGCGCAAGTGCTTGATGGCCTGGGTGAAAAACTGTCCGGCAAGGCACGTCAGGAACAAATTGAAAACCGTATCAAGAAGCTGACTGCCGGGTGCGAGAGCGACAAGGCGTTTCGTTGTTCTGTCCCGGCGTTTCATCGTGGGCTGGAATATTTTTTGATCCGCCAGTTGATGCTGCGTGATGTGCGCCTGGTGTATGCGCCATCGAGCCAGATTGGCGAGTATGGCGGTGATATCGACAATTTTGAATGGCCGCGCCACACGGGTGATTTTTCTTTCATGCGCGCCTATGTCGGGCGCGATGGCCGTCCGGCCGACCCTGCGCCGGACAATGTGCCGTATCAATCGAAAGACTTTTTGCAAGTTTCCGCCCATGGGGTAAAAGCGGGTGACCCGATTTTGATTGCGGGCTATCCGGGCCGCACCAGCCGCTATAAATTGCCTGCCGAAAGCCGTTTTGTGCGCGACGTGAGTTATCCGCGCCGGGTTGCGGACGATCAGGCTGATTTGCAAGTTATCGCCACTGCCACCGCTGGCAATGCAGAACATGCGGTGCGCTACGCCAATGAAGTCAAGGGCAGCAATAATGGCATGAAAAAGACCCAGGGTTTGCTCGATGGCTTTGCGCGCAAGGATATTGCCGCCATCAAAGATGAACAACTGGCCGGTTTCAAACAATGGTTTGCCAAGCAGGGCAAAGACCCACAACTGCTGACGCAACTCGATGCCGCCATCGTGGCCGACCAGCAATTGCGCGAACAGGAATTTGCCATGGCGGTGGCGATGCAAAGTGATCTGCTTGGCGCTGCCAATACCCTGGTACGGCTGGCGCATGAGCGCAGCAAACCGGATGCCGAACGCGACGAGCGCTACCAGCAACGCAACTGGCCGTTTTACAAAGCGCGCCTGAGCCGGATGGAACAATCGTATGTGGCCAGTGTTGATCTGGCGCGTTGGCAAGCCAGCTTGCAGCGCTATATGAAGTTGCCTGCCAATTTGCATCCGCCCGGGCTGGATAGCTTGCTGCCAACTGACCTTGCCAGCTTGCACGCGCAAAGCAAGCTGGGTGAGACCAGTGTGCGCCTGGGCTGGCTGGAAAAAGATGGGAGCCAGATCGCGCAGTCAACGGACCCCATCATGCAACTGGCGCAAAAGTTGCATCCACTGCGCTTGCAACTGGAAGACCAGCGCAAGGAAGTGGATGGCAATCTGGAGCGCATCGTGGCGCGCTATATGCAAGCCGTGATCGCCTGGAAAAAATCGCAGGGCAAACCGGTATATGCCGATGCCAATGGCACCTTGCGCGTCAGCTACGGTCAGGTGATGGCGTATAGCCCGCGTGACGGCATCACAAAGGGGCCGTTTACCACGGCTGAAGGCATTCTGGAAAAAGAAACCGGCAAAGACCCGTTTATTGTGCCCGCAGCGGAAAAAGCCGCAATTTTGGCCAAGCGTTATGGCGTATTCAAAGACCCGGTGCTGGGCACCTTGCCAGTCAACTTTTTAAGCAATGGCGATACCACCGGCGGCAATTCCGGCTCGCCGATATTGAACAATCAGGCGCAATTGGTTGGTTTGAATTTTGATTCAACTTATGAATCGATCACCAAGGACTGGTATTACGATCCGGCCATTTCGCGCGCGATTCATGTCGATATCCGCTACATGCTGTGGGTGATGCAGGAAATTGATCATGCCGATAATCTGCTGCGGGAAATGACGATTCACTATCCTGGCAAACCCGGCAGTGCGGCCAAAAAATAGTGAACCTGGCCCCCGGCCGGTTATTGCCGGGGCATGCCGCAGAGTGGGTTAAAGCTGGCGCAGTTGCTGCGCCACTTTGGCGAAATCGTCAACCTCAATGCCATCCAATTGCACTTGCGGGGCCTGACCATACTGGCTGAAATTACGTTCAATCGAGCGCAAATAGGCGGGGTCATAATGCTGTTGCAGCAACTGCTGCACCAGTTCCGGCAAATGTCCGGTTTCTGCCAGTTGTGCCCACAGGCGGATTTTTTCATTGCCGTGCAAGGGGCTTAAAAATTGCAGTTGCCGCGTCAATTGCGCCGGTTGCAAGGTAAAGTGGGTATAGTCCTGCAGCAGCAACTGCACCCGCATTGGCAGGGCCAGCGTCAGGTTGACGCAGGTGGCAGCGCGCATTGCTTCCATAATGCAATCGGGCACGCGCAAATTGCCTACCTTTTTGCTTTCCGCTTCAACCCATACCGGCTGGGCCGGATCACACTGGCGTAGCACTTGCCAAATCGCGCTTTCAAAATACTTTTGCGATGGTTGCGGCTGGCTGGGAATATGACCCAGTACCGAGCCACGGTGCAATGCCAGTTGTTCCAGGTCCAGCACTTGCGCACCTTGCGCCGCCATGGTTTGCAGCAGGCGGCTCTTGCCGCTGCCGGTGGTGCCGCACACCACCTGCCAGTTCTGCCCGGCCGCCAGCGTTGGCAGGGTATGGATTACATGTTGGCGAAAGGATTTATAGCCGCCATCCAGTTGCGCTACCGGCCAGCCAATTTTGGCCAGAATATGCGCCATCGAACCACTGCGGTTGCCACCGCGCCAGCAATATATCAGCGGCGTCCAGTCTTTCGGGTGATCGGCAAAATGCTGCTCGTTATGCGCCGCAATATTGCGCGCCACCAGCGCCGCGCCAACTTTCTTGGCTTCAAACGACCCGGTTTGCTTGTACAGGGTGCCAACCCGGATTCGTTGTTCATCATCCAGCACCGGACAATTGATGGCTCCGGGAATATGGTCGAGGGCAAATTCAGACGGGCTGCGCACATCGATAATGGCATCAAATTGCGCCAGCCGGGTCAGGGCATGGTCAAAGCTGAGAAGTTCGGGAAATTTCATTGCCTGAATGAAAGTAGGGTGGATACCGCCAGAGAAGACCTTATAATACCCCACTTTGCTGCCTGCTTTGCTGGCGGCACGAGTGAAAAGGTGGGGCTATGACGGTGAAGTGGGCAATACAGGCGGCAGGCGTGCTGGGAAAATTGGGCGTGCTGTTGTTGCTCATCTATTTGTCGATATGTGTTTATCTGTACGTCAATCAGCGCGCCATGATTTTTTACCAGGTCGCGCCCACCGCCAGCGCTGATCCGGCCAGCGTATTGATGCTGGAGCATGCAGGCCAGCGCCTGAAAGTCTGGCAAATCCGGCCACCCCTGGCTGGCGCGCCTGCAAGCACGGCTGCCAATTTACCCGCCACTCCCTCCACATCGTCCACCCCACCTGCTGCAGAGCTGCCCGCCATCATCTACTTCGGTGGCAATGCCGAAAACGTAGCGCAATCCATTCCGGCGTTTGCCGCCAATTTCCCGCTTCA
>JBDLSU010000652.1:0-6220 GCA_039799405.1 Pseudomonadota bacterium
TGAGCGCGGCAGCAGGCGCGGCAAATGGCAACTTCCCGGTGTGGAAGGATCAACACTATTTGCTGGTCGATGATTTTCAGGGCATGCGCCAGTTACTGCGCGAAAGCCTGCGAAACCTGGGCGCGCGTTTTGTCGATCAGGCCGGTACTGGCGGCGAAGCCATCACCCTGTTGCAACAGAGCCGCTATGACGTAGTGCTGTGTGACTATAATCTGGGCGAAGGCAAAAACGGCCAACAGGTGCTGGAAGAAGCCCGGGTGCGCGAACTGATTCGCCCCACCACGGTGTGGATTGTGGTGTCAGCCGAAAAAAGTGTGGAATCGGTAATGGGCACCGCCGAACACCAGCCCGACGCCTATCTGATCAAACCGATCACCGAAGAAGTGTTGCTATCGCGCCTGAACCGGGTCTGGACCAAAAAACAGATTTTTCGCGCAATTGATTCCGCCTACAACGATAAAGACTATTTGCACGCCGCCAAACTGTGCGAACAGCAAATCGCGGTGCATAAAGCCCATGCGCTCGATTTGCTGCGCATGCAAGCCAGTTTGCTGCTGCGTAGTGGCGAACCCGAGCAGGCGCGCAGCATCTATCAACGGGTACTGGCCTCGCGCGACTTCAACTGGGCCACCGCTGGCCTGGCCAAAATTCATATGATGAAAAATGAATATGAAGCCGCCAAAAGCCTGTATCGCGCCATTATTGAAGAAAACCGCTATTTTATCGAAGCCTATGACCAGTTGGCCGTGGCTTACCAGCATCTGGGCCAATATGAAGAATCGGTGCAAATTCTGGAACGCGCCGCCAAGCTTTCGCCCAATTCCGTCATGCGTCAGCGCAATCTGGGCGAAATCGCGCTCAAATTAGGTAAAACCGCGCTGGCCGAAAAAGCCTTTCGCAAATCCGTCGCGGTCGGCCATTTTTCGGTGGTACGCACCCCCGATTCGCATCTGGGCCTGGCGCGCATTTGCGGCATGAAAAACGAACCCAAAGAAGCGCTCGAATTACTCACCTCGGTACAGCGTGAATACAATAACCCCACCATTCGCCTGCGCACCAAAATTACCGAAGGCATGGTCTACCACGAAAGCGGCGATTACAAGCGCGCCCGCAAAGCCGGTGACGAACTGGGCGACATGCTGGCCGCCACCAACGCCCGCCCGGCCCCGCCCATTTGCCTGGACATGGCACGCCTGATGTTCGCCGTCGGCGTGAAAGAACCGCCAGTCGAATTGCTGACCGAAATGGCAAGAAACAACCACGACAATGAAGTGCTGCTGGCCGAAGTGCAAGAAATTTTTGAGGGCGCACGCATGGGCGACGAGGGTGCAAAAATCATTGCCGATTCGCGCAAAGAATCATCCGACGCCATGAATCGCGGCGTCTTGCTGTGGAAAACCGGCAAAGTGGCCGAGGCGGTCGAATGGATGCGCAATTTGCGTCTGAAATTGCCGAGCAATATCCGGGTCTTGTTCAACTGCGCCCAAATCATGATTTCCAGCATGCAAAAGCATGGCTATGATGCCGACATGGCGGCAGAAGCCAAAGATGTGTTAATGACGGTAGAACAACTTGCACCCGGCCAACAACGCTTTGCACAGTTGATGGAAATGTTGTTGGCGTTGTCACCCGGGCAATAGGTACGCAAGCAGCCAGTGCCACACCTGCTTGCGCCATTGCCTGGCTTGATCACTTCAGATCATCGGTTTCAAAATACAAGGTGATTGGACGGGTTGACAGCAATTTTTGCCAATCATCCGTGCTCGGTGCCTGCAACCCGGGGCTGGGCAGGGTGATTTGTCCATTGAGTTGAGCACTGAGCGGAGCCTGTGTCGCCGAGCGTGGCGGCAGTGCCAGGATCAGGTCGAAGTCCGGGCGGCGATCAATTTCCTTGACCAGAAATTGTTCTTTGCCACGGCCAATCAGGTGATAGCACCCGGCACTGGGTGCGGTTTTGCTGGTTGCAAACGGGGCCAGGCGGCGAAACAGTAATACCTCATCGACAATGACCCGCTGTTTGAGAAAGCGAGGCTGGCCATGGCGCTCAAAGTGGCCTTGCACCAGGGTGGCGGAAAACTGCTTCAGTGGCCGGGAGGCACCAGGTGCCAGGGTTTGCAGATCGAAGGGTTCCGGGTCGAGCGTCCAGAGTTCCGGCTTGCTGGCAATTGCTTCCTTCAAGGCGCTATTGTTGGTGGCATCCTGCAAATGAAAGCGCAGAATCACCTGGTAATCATGCGGCGCATGAAACATGGGCAAATGCGAGGCGTACAAAGCTTCGTTGCCGCCGAAGACCGCCATGCCGTGACTGCCCCAGGCGGTGCCAGCACAAGCTATGCTGGCACTACAAGCCAGCAATGCGATGGCAAACTCCATCAGGATACGACGGCTGATTTGTTGCCAATGGAAACTGAACATGCTCACACCTCCATCAGCAATTTGCCGCGATGCTCGCCGGTGAACAGGGAATTGAGCGCCTGCGGCAAGTTTTCAAAGCCCTGCACCACGGTTTCTTCAAACACGATTTCGCCGCGCGCCACCCACGGCCCCACCACGCCCAGCATTTCATCCATGCGGTGCAGATAGTCGCGCGCCAGCATGCCCTGGATGGTGGCGCGCTGGTACAGCAAGTGGTGCAGAAAGCGCGGCCCCAGTTCAGCGTGATCCAGTCCACCCGAATATTGGCTGATTGAGCCGCAAATCACGATACGGGCGCGGCGGTTGATGATGGGGAAAATTGCATCGCTGATCCAGCCACCGACATTGTCGAAATACACATCGACACCACCGGTCAGTTCCCGGATCGCTTGCGACAAATCTTCGGCGTTGGTAAAGGCGCGATAGTCGAGCGCCCAGTCCAGGCCCAGGTTATCTTTTAACCAAGCACATTTTTGCGCGCCGCCAGCAATGCCCAGTACGAGGCAACCATGTTTTTTGGCAAACTGCGCCACCAGCGAGCCCACCGCCCCAGCGGCACCGGAAACCACTACCACTTCCCCGGCGTGCGGGCGGCCGGATTCGGTCAAGCCAAACCAGGCGGTGCGCCCCGGCATGCCGAGTACGCCGAGTGCGGTGCTGACCGGTGCCAGGGCCGGATCAAGTTTGCGCAGCAGGCTCTGGTGCGCGCGCGCATGGGTTTGCCAGCCCAGCATGCCTTCGACCCAGTCGCCTGGCGCAAACGCGTTGGATTGTGATGCCACCACCTGGCCCACCATGCCAGCCGTTTGCACCACGTTGAGCGGATGGGGTTCCGGGTTGTAAGTCGGTTTGGCTGACTGGTTGATGCGCATATAGGGATCAACACTGATGTAGCGCGCCTTGACCAGCACTTCGCCCGCCGCCAACTCGTGGGAGAGAGGTTCTTCAGTCAATTCGTAGTGTTCCGCACCGACTACGCCAGTCGGGTGTTGGCGGTAGATCCATTTTTTGTGCGTGTCAAAGGTTTGGCTCATGATCGCGGTTCCGGTTATTTGAAAGTGGCATCATGATGCGGGTTTCATATTGTCCTGTAAAGCGAATAAAAAGCAAAGATCGTGTCCTCATGAGACAATCAGAAAAATCCACACTATTTCCAGTTTTGACAATACGACCCCATCCGACCCCATGAATGAACCGATGAATCTTGCCGACTTGCGCATGTTCCTTGCCGTCACCCATCACGCCAGCTTGCAGGATGCGGCGCAACAGTTACATGTCACTCCATCGGCATTGTCCAAAGCAATCCGCCGTCTGGAACACGATTTGCGCACGCCCTTGTTTGATCGTTCCGGCAAAGCTTTGCGCCTGAATCTGGCCGGGCAACGCCTGAGCGAACGGGCTCTGGCCTTGCTGCATCTGGCCGACCAGACCCGGGCGGAATTTGAGGGCGCGGATTTTCGAGTGCGCTGCCGCGTCGCCGCACCGGCACTGTTGCAATGGCGCTTTGCGGGCAGCCTGGTGCAGGCCTTGACCCGACGTTATCAGGATAGCAGCCTGATATTTCGCCCGGCCTGGGAAGATGATGCCTTGCAAGCCTTGCTCCGTGGCGAGGTCGATTTTGCGCTGGTCACCGCTGAAGTACTTAAAAGCGGCACTCAGGATGCGGCTATCGAAGCCGTCGCGCTGGGTAGCATGACCATGCAACTGGCGGCAGGCCAGGGCCACCCGCTGCTGCAAAGTCCGGCTCGCAAGCAGGATGAAAAACATACTGAAAACCAGCCCGGCAAGCTGGTGCAGGCAAACACCGCTGACGTATTGCAGTACGATTTTGCCTGTCCGACCCGATCCATGTTCTGCGGCTTGCAACGCGGCAAGCATTCCGATGGGTGGCGCGATGCCGAGTTGCCGAGGCGGATTCGTTACTGGGTGGATGAGTTGCAAGTCTTGCTCAGTTTGGTGCAAGGTGGTCAGGCGCTGGCGTATTTACCCGAATTTGCCCTGCGCGAGGCCGGGCTGACGCAAGTGCAGGTCAGCGACTGCCCGTTTCAGTGCCGGGAATCGATCTATCTGGTTTGGCGACCAAGTCTGGCTGCGGGCTGGCAGGCGGTGGTAGTGGATGGTTTGCGCCAGTTGGAAGTGGCATCAGAGCGATAGCAACCAGGCGGGGGCATTGTTTCTGGCCAGGTTCCACAGCCATGACAGCATGGCTTCTATTTAAATATCCACCGGATCCACTTCCAGCGACCAGTCGGCACGGCTTTTGTGTTTGCGCAGTACCGCCAGCCATTGGCGCAAAAAGGCTTGCAAGCCGGGGCGCGAGCTGGATTCGACCAGCAATTGGGCGCGATCAATATTCGCCACCCGGGTCATGGTGAGCGGAATCGGCGCATGGATGGTAATGCCGGGGTGTTCGCAACAGGTGCTGGCAAATTCCAGAAATTCCAGCGCGGTTGCCACTTCGCGCGCTTGCGCCCGCAGCAAAGCCTGATAGATAAACGGTGGCAGCGCTGCTTGTTGCCGTTCGGCCAGCAAATGGCTGGCAAATTGCGGGTAATCCTGGCGCACAATCGCGCCATATAAAGCATGTTGCGGGTAGCGGGTCTGGATCAGCACTTCGCTATCACGCAAGGCGGCGCGACCCGCGCGGCCCGCTACTTGCAAAAGCTGCGCAAACAAGCGTTCGCTGGCGCGATAATCGTGCGAAAACAAGGCGTTGTCCGGGTTGAGAATGCCTACCAGACCCAGCCGTTTGAAGTCATGGCCCTTGGCTACCATCTGGGTGCCGATCAAAATATCCACTTCACCCTGATGCACTTGTTCAAACGCGGCCTGGGCGCTGCCCTTCAGGCGGGTGGAATCGGCATCAATGCGCAGCAAGCGTGCCTGTGGGAACAGGGTTTGCAAGCCTTCTTCAATGCGCTGGGTGCCGCGCCCCAGGGCTTGCAGGTCAACATTGCCGCAGGTGGGGCAATGGCGCGGGATGCGTAGTTCCAGCGAGCAATGGTGGCAGCGCAAGCGTTGTTCCGGCTTGTGCAATACCATGAAGGCGGTGCAGCGGCTGCAATTGCTGATCCAGCCGCACGATTCACAGCACATCACCGGGGCATAGCCACGGCGGTTTAAAAATAACAGCGATTGCTGGCCCAGTTCC
This sequence comes from Pseudomonadota bacterium, assembly GCA_039799405.1. GTDB lineage: Bacteria > Pseudomonadota > Gammaproteobacteria > Burkholderiales > Burkholderiaceae_D > CAMBDR01. The sequence goes on from JBDLSU010000652.1 coordinate 5,567, forward strand.
AGCCGCTGCCGGATTGCGCCAATCAGGCGCATGCTCAAGCCGTCGCGCGCTTTGTCGTGGTTGGTGTCGATTAATTGAATCGACGGCATGCGCGCGCTCGGCACCGCGCGCTGGGTCAGGGTCAGCTTCTGGTAGCGCCCGTTCAGGGCTTGCTGCCAGCTTTCCAGCGCCGGGGTGGCCGAACCCAATAACACCGGAATATCCAGTTGGCGCGCACGCCACACCGCCAGATCGCGTGCCGAATAGCGCAAGCCTTCCTGCTGCTTGTACGAGGGGTCGTGTTCCTCGTCGACGACGATCAGTTTCAAATGCGGCAGCGAGGCCAGGATCGCCAGCCGCGTGCCCAGCACGATGCGTGCGCGTCCGGTGTGCGCAGCGAGCCAGTGCAGCATGCGCTCGCCCTCGGACAGGCTGCTGTGCAAGGTGGCCAGCATCACGCCCGGGAAGCGGGCGCGGATATTGCCCTCCAGTTGCGGCGTGAGGTTAATTTCCGGCACCAGGATCAGGATCTGCCCGTCCGGTTCGCGCGCCAGCACCTGGGCGCAGGCTTGCAGGTAAACCTCGGTCTTGCCGCTGCCGGTCACGCCGTACAGCAGCGCCGCCTGGTAACCCCGGGCGCCGCCGATGAAATCGGCCGCCTGCTGCTGTTCCGCG
>JBDLSU010000653.1:0-4343 GCA_039799405.1 Pseudomonadota bacterium
GCAGTGGCGGCTGACGCACGGGTGGCGCGCTTTCAATTGAAAACTGATCTGGCGGTGCAGGGTTTGTCCAATCTGGCGCGCCAGGTATTGTCCGGCCCTGATCTGGCGACGATTTTTCCGCACTATTTGATTGCCCTGCACGGCATTATTCGCGCCAGCGAGCCCTTGCTGCAAGCCGCGGCGGATGAAGCACAGCGGCGGTTTGCTGCGGGTGATGCCAGTTGCCAGGGGCTGGCAGAGTATTTTCTCGAACACAAGCAAGAAGAGCGTGATCACGCCCTGTGGTTATTGCAGGATATCGAATTGCTGGGTATTGGCCCGCAGGCGGTGTGGGCGCAACAGCCAGCGGCGGCCATCGCGGCGCTGGCGGGTAGCCAGTATTACTGGATTTATCACTATCACCCCGGGTTTTTGCTGGGCTATCTGGCGGTGCTGGAAGGCTACCCCCTGAGCCGGGCGCAAATTGCGCGTTTTCAGCTTGCCACCGGTTTTCCTGATGGCGCGTTTCGCACCTTGCTCAAGCATGCCGAACTCGATCCCGGGCATGGCGACGAGTTATACCAGTTGCTGCAACGCTGCCAACTGGACGACCCGGTATTTGAAGGCTTGGCTACGTCGGCGATTTTGAGCTGTGGCTATTTGGGTGAGGTGTTGCACGGCTTGCGCCCTCTCGGCGCTTAGGGCTGGGAGCCAGCCGGGCCACCAGCCCAAATTCGCGCCACCTGGCGAACTTTCTCAAAGCCGACATGAAACAGATTATCGATCGGTACCGCCATATACGGCAGAATCAGCCACACCAAAATGAAACCGATGCCCAGTGTGAGCGGAAAGCCGATCCCGAAAATATTCAACTGGGGCGCGGCCCGCGTCAAAATGGCCAGTGCCACGTTGGTAATCAAGAGCGCGGTGACAATCGGCAGTGACAGTTGTACCCCGGTGCTAAAAATCTTGCCACCCCAGGCCGCAATGGTGTGAAAACCGTTGGCTTGCAGCGCTTTGGCACTGATTGGCAAGGTGGTAAAGCTTTCGGCCAGCGCGGCCAGCAAGGTCAGGTGGCCGTTGGTGGCCAGGAACGACATGGTGGCAATCAGGGCCAGAAACTGGCTGATTGAAGACGAGCGCCCTTGCGATTGTGGGTCGAAAAACGTGGCAAAGCCCAGGCCCATGGTCAAACCGATGATTTCGCCCGCCAGCTCTACCCCAGAAAACACAAGCCGCATGCTAAAACCCAGTCCCAGGCCGATAATGACTTGTTGTACGGTGATGAGCAAGCCGTCCCAGCCTACCGGGTCCAGGGCTGGTCCTTTGGGCACCAGTGGCGCGATCAATATGGTGAGCAAAATGCCCAGGCCGATTTTCAGACGCACTGGTACGCTGCGATTGCCAAAGATGGGACTGGCTGCAATCAAGCCCAAAATGCGTGCCAGCGGCCACAGCAGTTGTACTACCAGCTCCTGAAGTTGGGCACCTGAAAGAGTCAGCATGGGGTCAAGGTGGGGCGGCGCTGGCGAATGCCTGGCCTTAGCTGGCCAGGCCCGGTATGCTGTTCAGTACATGGCGCATATAGTCAACCATGACGGAAAGCATCCACGGGCCAGCAATAATCATGGCGGCGAAAATGCCCAGCAGTTTCGGTATGAATGACAAGGTCGCTTCATTGATCTGGGTAGCGGCCTGGAAGATGCTGATCAGCAAGCCGACCAGTAACGCTACCAGCAGCATGGGCGCAGCCACCATCAGGGTGACTTCAATGGCATGGCGACCCATGGTCATGACGCTTTCGGGATTCATGGCAATCTTTCAAAAAAGGTGGGTAGCAATAATGGGGCTGTCATGGTCAAGGGGCGCTAATAAAAACTTTGCGACAATGAACCAATCAATAAATGCCAGCCATCGACCAGCACAAACAACATCAGCTTGAAGGGCAGGGAAATCACCGCAGGCGACATCATCATCATACCCATGGACATCAGCACACTGGCAACGACCATATCAATAATCAAAAACGGAATAAAAATCGCAAAGCCGATCTGGAAGGCGGTTTTCAGTTCGCTGGTAACAAAGGCTGGCACCAGGATGCGCAACGATACATCTTCCGGCCCTTGCAATGCGGCGCTGCCGGAAATTTTGACAAACAAGGCCAGGTCGGCTTGACGGGTTTGCTTGAGCATGAAGGTTTTCAGGGGGATTGCGCCTTTTTCCAGGGCCTGGGGTACGGTAATTTTGTTTTCTGATAGCGGTTGCCAGGCTTCGACGTAAATTTTGTCGATCACAGGCCCCATCACAAACAGCGTCAAAAACAGGGTCAGTCCAAGTAACACCTGATTGGGCGGTGAAGACTGCGTGCCCAGTGCCATCCGTAGCAGGGAAAAGACGATGATGATACGAGTGAAGCAGGTCATCATGATCAGCGCTGAAGGGATAAAGGTCAGCGCCGTCATCAGGATCAGCGCTTGCAGGCTGAGCGAATAATTGACGCCGCCACCGGCAGCCGGCGTGCTGGTAAAGGCTGGAAAGCCGGGCGCGCTCTGCGCCAGCGCCAGCTCCGCCATGCCTGCCAGGGCCAGCCCGGTGAGGCTGGCGATGAGTAAAATACGGCGACGCGGCTTAACCATGTTTTTTCTCCATGATTTGTTTGAGCCAGTCTGAAAACGGTTTGCCGGGTTGCATTTCCTGGTTGGTCAGCGATTGCGCTGGCAGGGTCGCCAGGGTGGTGATCTGGTTGGGGGTCGTGCCGATCACAATCCATTGATCTGCCACTTCAATCACCAGCACCCGTTCGCGTCCACCCAGATTGACGCCACCCACCACTTGCACCGGCACGCGCCCCATCAGGCGTTTGGGGCCAAAGTTTTTTAAAGCCCAGGCCAGTGCCAGCATGATCACTACCACCAGAATCAGGGCGCTAATGACTTGCAACAGATTGGCGATGCCGGTGGCAGGCGGGTTGGCAACTGCCGTGCTGGCGCTGATCAGGGCTTTGCTGGCGCTGGCACTCAGACTGGCTGCGCCAGCCGGTGTGCTGCTGGCAGCGGACTCGCTTGCCACGGCATGGCTGGCGGCCAATAGTGTGGTCAATAGTGCGGCCAGCAGCAGGCTCGCCGGTTTGAAGTTAAATAGACTCATCGATTTAATTTACGTATGCGTTCGGACGGGGTAATGATGTCGGTCAGACGAATCCCGAAGCGGTCATTCACCACCACCACCTCGCCCTGGGCGATCAGGCAGCCGTTGACCAGTACGTCCATCGGTTCCCCGGCCAGACCATCGAGTTCCACCACCGAACCCTGGGCCAGTTGCAGCAGGTTTTTGATGGCGATTTTGGTGCGTCCCAGTTCTACCGTCAACTGAACCGGAATGTCTAGAATGAAATCAATATCGTTGTGGGTGTCGAGCTTGGGGCCTTTGCTGCCAAAGTCCTGAAACACGGCAGCCTGCGCCGCTGCCGCCGCTGCAGCGGCATCGGCTTCGGCCTTGGCTTGTTCGGCAATGGCCGCACCCCAATCGTCTTCGGCCGAACTCTGCGTGTCAAAATCGTCATCCATCGTGCTCTCCTGATTACCTGATTCAATGTGTTGCGGTGTTGTCGCTGCTTAACTGATTTAATGATGTAATTCGGTATTGGCCTCGGCCTGCAGTTCTTGCTGGGCTGCGGTTTTGGGGTCATGCTTCTGGTCATTATTGGCCAGCAGCCGTTCGACCCGCAAGGCATATTGGCCGTTAAAGGTGCCGTAGGTGCAATCGATGACGGGAACGCCATCGACCGTGCCCTGAATAAATTCCGGAATCGCCAGCGGAATTACATCGCCCGGCTTCATGTTCAAAATCTGGTCAAACGACAGCGTGGCGGTGCCGAGTGCGGCGATCAGTTCCACTTCGGCGACCTGAATCTGTTGCGTCATCAGGCGGATCCAGCGTTTATCCACTTCCAGCGCTTCACCCTGCAAGCTACTGGTGAGGGCATCGCGGATCGGTTCGATCATCGAGTACGGCATGCAAAAGTGAATTTGTCCCGACACCGAACCCAGTTCTACCGTGAAGGTGGAGGCCACCACCACTTCATTCGGGGTGGCGATATTGGCGAACTGGGTATTCATTTCGGAACGGATATATTCAAATTCCACCGGGAACACCGGTTCCCACGATTTGGTATAGGCTTCAAAAACGATCTCAAGAATTTTCAAAATGATCCGTTGTTCGGTCTGGGTAAAATCACGCCCTTCCACCCGGGTATGGAAACGGCCATCACCGCCAAACAAATTATCCACCAGCAAAAACACCAGGCCCGGATCAAACACCATTAACGCCGTGCCGCGCAAGGGTTTGACGTGTACCAGGTTCAG
>JBDLSU010000654.1:0-4813 GCA_039799405.1 Pseudomonadota bacterium
GTGGCAAGGCAATTTTTTCCAGGCGCTGGTGTTGCATCTGATAGTGATACAAACCAGAACTATTGGTGCCGATCCATAGACTGTGCTTGCCATCCCAGACCAAAGTGCGAATCGTCACACCAGCCAGCGCCTGGGTGCCAGCCACCCTTTGCAAAACGGCTTGCGGCAATGCCGGATCGAGTTGCCACAAACCATCCACACTGCCCACCCAAAGCCGGTTGGCAAAATAGTCCACCACCCCGGTCTGGTTTCCGGCAATCCCGCCCACCACCGGCACTTCCATGGCCTGTTGCCCCAGGCTGTTACTGCGCACCAGCCCCTTGTCCGAGGCAAAATACAAATCCCCCTGGGGTACCTGACAGATACCCTGCACCATCCTGCGCGCCAGCAAGGGTAGCGCGACACTCACACTTTGCGCCCGGGGATCAAGTAAATTGACGCCCTGACCTGACAAACCGAGCCAGATCCGGTCCGCTGCCACCGGCAAAATCGAACGCACATCCGCGCCCTGAATGCGGTTGGCCTGGCCGGGCTTGCTGAACAGGTTCAACACCGCAGTCCGGTTCGGGTCATGCCAGCTTACCCCGCGCTGGGTGGCAACCCAGACCAGGCCAGTGCGATCGAGCAACATAAAATTGACCGCATCAACCGCCAGACTGGTAGCAAATGCCGGGTCGTGTTGCAGTTTTTTAATCTGCCCCGACGCCAGATTCAGGCGAACAATGCCTTGCGTAAAACTGCCAAACCAGATTTCACCGGGCAATACCTCCAGCATGGTCGCAAATGAAACTTGCTCAAACGCGCTGCGACTGGCCGCATCAAGAGGTGCCTGGCTGATCCGGCCAGTGTCCGGATCAATCAACAACACGCCATGGATCACGCTGCTGACCAGAATACGGCCATCGCGCAAGTTCTTCAGCAAGCCCGGGCCACTTGTTGCGCCAGAGCTGGCAGGCAATGCCACCGGCACCAAGGGCGCATCGGCTGCCGCTTGCTGCCACAAGCCCTGCGCAGTAGAGATCCAGAAGCGGCCATTTTTATCCTGCTGCACGCTGCCGACCGCTTCCCCCGACAAATCATGCCCGTCATTACGTACCAGATGACGCCAACTGACCTTGCTGCCATCGCTACTGACCTGAACCAGGCCATGGTTGGTGCCAACCAGAATATTGCCCTGCCGATCGTCGGTAATCGAATTCAGGCGTAAAGCGTGCTTGCTGTGGACTAATGGAGACAGCGTGAACTGATCGCGCCTCACATCGTAACGTGCCAGATTGCCGTTATTAAAAATCAGCCATAACTGGCCCTGACGGTCGGCGAATAATTTGGTAATGGAATTGTCGGGCAGGCTGGCACCCGGGTTGAGATTGCCAGCACGTTCATTGCCGGACTCGGTTGAATAATGGCGAAAGCGATAGCCATCCCAGCGTGCCAGACCGTTTTCGGTACCGATCCAGATAAAACCATCGCCAGTTTGTGCAATCGCCGTAACTACCGGGTGGGGCAAGCCCTGTTCCGGGGTGATGTGATGAAACACGGTATCGGCCATCGCATCCAGGGTATTTTCACTGGCATGCGCCGCAGGCCAGCCAAACCACAGCAACCATGTCAACAGAAGCCACGGCCAAGCCAGCAACACGGGTGCCAGCCCGCCCGGCCCGATCCCATGGTTCCGCTTATGGTTCGCCATGCCTACCCCGTCGTTGCATCATCTGTTGCAATCAATTTGCCCGTGAGCCATCATAACAGCTAGCGCAGAAGCGCAAGCACTTCCAATCCAGCAATTTATCGCCCAATATCAATGCATGTTGGCTTTTTGCCGCAATAGCAAGGCTGCTAAAAAGCGGGCCTGATGGGCAAAAATCGGCCGACCAAGCAGGCTACAGCAAGATTTCCCCTGCTTCCGGGCTACACTGATGGCTTTTCCTCACCTGAAACACGATGCGCATCAACATGAAAACCCTGAACGAGATTCAAACCAGCGTTGCCACCCTGGCAAAACGCATCAAAGCCCACGAACTGCCCGCCTTCGGTAGCAGCATCGACGACGGCAGCCCCTTCGTGGAAGTAGCCGATGGGCAATATCACTATGTGGTGGAAGAACGCGGCCAGGAAATCAGTCGCCAATCCAGCAGCGCACTGGCCGATTTGCTGTACTGGATTTTTGCCGATATCACGCACAGCATGGCATTTCGTTATGAACTGGCGCACCGGATAGCCGGGCAAGACAGCCGCCGCCTGGGCTTTGCGCAGCAACTGGCGCTGCTTGAACAACTTGATCCGGCCATGGCGGCGCGACGCGAACAGGAAATTGCGGCGATTTTGCAGGCTGCGCCGTATGTTGATGGTTGATGGTTGATGGTTGATGGTTGATGTCGTTTTATTCAGGGCAAAAAGCGCGCCAGCGTCGCCCGGTCGTTGGCAAAACTACTGCTTCGGTTGAGCGGAAGGTCGGTGATCAAAGCTCAGCACTCTTGCCAATCGCCAAGAGCTACCCTCGCGTTTCCACAGATGTACGAACTTCGCTACTTCTGATCCGGGTTCACCTGCCCGGGCGAAGATGTGCCGACCAATCTGTATGGCACCATAGTCCTTCATCGGGTAGACCTCAAGACTGCCCGGCACAAGGGTTCGGGTCACGCCATTGTCACGCGGGCACGACTTCATGGTTCGAGCGGCTTCACCATAACTTGCACCGGTACGGTCATGATAGAACTCCGCGTCATCGGTGAAGATTGCTCTGAACTTGGCCGCGTTACAAGTGACAAACGCCGCTTCAAAGAGTGCGCTGTCCATGCGTGCGAGTTCGTCATAGAGCGGCCCGGCGCGCGCTGTATCTTGCGCGACACAGACTGGCGCAAATGCTGCCAGTAACGCGGCGACAACGCGCTGACGCCAACAGAAGTTCGAATCGCCGCTGCAGCGCAGGTACTTGGTCTTGAGGTTGGTGAGGGTGTGCATGGTTTCCTTGGTAATTGCTGCAGCAGCGGTAAGGTGAGCTGCGACATGGAGTTGATCTGGTAGCGCAACAATATCACAGCTTCACCTTCAATTAAATTGCGACTGCAAATACCAATATCTACCAACACAATTGGTAAAAAGGCTGCACAATACGCGATTTGTGGTATTTGCTCAACAGGTGGTTTGGGGCGGTTAGATGTCTTCAGCTAGCGTCTCCGCCACAATTTCAAAGCTGGGAACACGATTCAGCAAAAGGATGCGCTAAATACTTTGAAATAGTGACACAACCATATCTGTACCCTCGCATGCTTCTTCAAGCATGTTGTAAAGTGTTTCAGTGTCTGCCATAAAGCAGTCAAGATCGATAGCGTCGCCAGTGCTAAAGTCAAAACGATAATCGAAATCACCTGCCATAAAGCTCGACAGTGCGTATTGACGCTGTGATTGATGCAGGGGTGTTACTTTTTCTGGCGCAGCCGCCTCCCATTTTTTGACCACATCGCCAATTAACTTAATTTGACCACGCCCCCAGCACCCCTTAAAGGGAGCTGGGCTGCCCCCCATGGCAAGGAAAGTCTTGCCGGTTGGTGTCCCAGCGGGGATCATGGATGCAGGTTCTATCATCAAACTTATTAACAAATTCATCGTGGTATCCCAGTTGGATTCTTCAAATTACAAACAGATAGCATCGTCACATTTCAGATCGGCCTTGGCAAATAGCCATAGCGAAACATCGGGCCAGCCACAATAGCATGGATGTCTCATGCTTATCAAACAGCAGCGCCCTATCTGGTTTCTACACCATTCGGGCGAATTTTTTGTGATCTGGAAGTGTGACTGTACTGCTGACAAAGGGCATAACAGTCGTACCAAACCTCAACTGTTTCGCTCAAAATAATTACAAACTGAATCTTACGGATTGACATTCTCATTGGTACAATGCGCCTTGCCTCAAAGCTTGAACCGATCAGCCTGACCGAACCAGATGAGCGGATGCCCGCTTGATAGCGACAAACCACTTTTGTAAAGCGAGCCAAAACCATGCCAGCCAACTGGAGCCAATCACAAGTTCTTGCCCAGCTCAATTCCGGTAGTCTGTGGACAAGCAGCACCATCACCTGGGCCTTTCCGCTTATTGCAAGCGGCTTGTCAGGGCCAGGCGAAGGTGCCACCTTCAGGCCGATACCGGCGTCGCAACAAGCCTTGTTCCGGCTGGCGCTGCAAAGCTGGGATGATTTGATTGCGGTCAATTTGGTGCAAACCACGTCCAGCGATTCCAATATCGAATTTGGCTACACATCGTCAAGCATCGCCTATGCCCACACCTATTTCCCTTCCTATGGCAGCGTCTGGCTGCTGTATGACGCCGATATTGGCGGCGGTAGCCCCGGCTCCTATGGCTTCGAAACACTGGTGCATGAACTGGGCCATGCGCTGGGACTGGACCATATGGGTGAATACAACGGCGAAGGCCGCTTCACGCCCTCTTCGTTTCAGGATACGACGGTGCTGTCGATCATGTCGTATTTCGGCCCACGCGGAAGCGGTGGCCTTTGGTCTGATGCGGTGATGGATGCCAGATGGATTGGTGCCAGTGGCGTGGGCGTAGCGCCGCAAACCCCGATGCTTAACGACGTGATGGCGATTCAAGCCATGTATGGCGCATCCACCACCACCCGCAGTGACAATACCGTCTATGGTTTTGGCAGCAATATCAGCGGCGCAGAAGCTGCCATCTTCGACTTTGCTCAAAATCCTGAGCCGGTTCTGACCATTTTTGATTCCGGCGGCACCGATACCCTGAACTGCAGTGGCTGGAGTTCGGATTCGACCCTGTACCTGGAATCGGGCC
>JBDLSU010000655.1:0-5910 GCA_039799405.1 Pseudomonadota bacterium
ATCCGGCCATGCTGCCGATGGCAAGCGGGTGCTGGAAACCCTGATGATTCTGAACCATAAAACCGCGATTGAAATGCTGCTCGACAATATCGACACCATGCAATTTGACCGCTTTACCATCCTTAACCTGCATGCCGCGCTCTCGGAAAACCTGCTGGAGAAAAAACGCGATGAAGGGCGCTTGCGCCAGCATCCGGTTGGTATCGGGCACAGCAGCTACCGGCCGCTGTCGCTGCCGCAAACCCTGGAAACCATGTTCAATCTGATGCTGGAAAAGGCCAATCAAATTCAGGATCCGTTTGAACAATCGTTTTTCATCATGGTGCATCTGCCGTATTTGCAACCGTTTGCCGATGTTAACAAGCGCACCTCGCGCCTGGCGGCCAATTTGCCTTTGTTGAAGGCCAATTTGTGCCCGCTCACCTTTTTGGATGTGCAAGAAGCCAGCTATGTTGAAGCCACGCTGGGGGTGTATGAATTGCGCCGGGTCGAGCTTTTGCGTGATCTGTATGTGGAAGCGTATCAGCGCTCCAGTCAGGAATACATCACGCTGCAGCAAAATATGGCCCAGCCTGACCCGACCCGCCTGCAATACCGCGATTTGATCAAGCGTACCGTGCGTGAAGTGGTACAGCAATTGCCGCCCGACCCGCTGGCCATGATTGTGCAAGTGGTCGATCAGCAGGTGGCAAGCAGCGCGCGCGCCAACGTGAAAGCGCTTATCGTCGATGAATTGCGTCATTTGCATGAGGGGGCGCTGGTACGCTATGGCTTGCGGCCGTCCGACTTTGAGCGCTGGCAACAACGCACCGGTGCGCCAGCTACGCCGTGATGGCAGTCCCGTGTGGACCGGCCCTGGCCACCTTGTGTACTGGTTTTTCCCGAAATACAACAAAATACCTGAATTGGCGTTTGCGAACTTGAGCTGCAGCCCTTAAGATGCTAACACTTGGGCGCTAGCTTGGGCTATCAACTGGATCATTCCCCGGGCCACTATTGGCCCCGGGCCAGAGAAATCGGGAGAATATATGCGTCGTGCTTGGGTGTTTGCGGGATTAGGCCTGCTCGCTTGTGGTGCCATTTCCTATCAGGTCATGGGTAGCTGGAAGTATTTTCGATTCAGTGGTACGCGTTTGCAAGCCAATCTGGCCCAGCCGGATGCCCTGATCCGCAGCAAAAATCTGGCGCAAATGCCGCGCGATTTACTCAAAGTGCCGATGGCGCGCGATGTGTTGACCGAAGATCTGGCGTTTTACTACGATCAGCATGAAGACCGCCTCGGCGTCAACGGGGCCATCAAGCGCATTGCCTTTGAGCATGAACTCGAATGGTCCGATCAAATTTTCCTCAGTGTTTTCAATGAACCGGCCGAGCTGGCGCTGTGGCGCGACGGCAAGGGGGCATTGCGCCATTATGCGCTGGTGATGCGGCGCAATATGTTCGCCAAGGTGCTGGAACAAGCCGCCAAAGTGGCGCTGAAAGACCTGCAACTCAAGCAAGCGGGTGAAATCAGCACCGCCGCTGGCAGTGCCAAGGTGTTGGCGCTGGAAGTCAACCCACGGCGCACGCTGCTGTTAATTTCCCAGGGCGATACCCTGGTGGTATTGTCCGATCCCGGTTTGCTGATGAATGGCGGCGAAAAAATCAATGCCGATGCCAAAAGCGCCATCGTTAACTGGTTTGACCATAGCGATGCGCTGGCACGCCAGTTTGCACTGGATCCCAAATCGTCCAGCAAACACAGCATGGTGCTGGGCACGCCGACCATGGCGCTCGGCTATGGCAGCTTGTTGTCCGGGGTAAAAGGCTTGCGCTTTGATTTTGGTGGCACCGGCAATACCTGGGCCACTTCGGTGTGGCTGGAAAAAGGCAAAAACGCGGCAGGCGATGCCGCGCTGTGGCGCGCCGCACCCGCCAACCCGGCTGCCTGTGTGGTGGTGCCGCTGGATGCCAGCATCCTCAAAAAAGTGGTGCAAGAAGCTGAAAAAAAGCCGGAACTGCCGAATCTGCCCGAATTTGACGGCAGCGCGCTGGCCTGCTGGTATCGCGAATCCAGCCTCTACAGCCCGGTGTTTGTGATGCACCTGAAAAGTAATGCAGCGCAGCGCAATGCCGCTTTTCCGATTCTGGCCAAATGGGCTTTGACCAATCCGGTAGAAGCCAGCAAGGGCGACACCCTGATCTGGCGCAGTGCTGGCAAACCGAAAGCTGACGAAGCCGGTAAAAAAGCCAGGAAAAATCAAAATGCCGCCAAGTCCAATGCCACCCTGGCGGCGCGGGGCGAATATTGGGTATTTTCACCGGATGGCGCATTGGCCGACAAGGTTTTGGCTACCATTGCCCGTAGCCACCCGAGCGTGGCCGATCAAACCAATGCCGGTAATGCCACGCTGGCGATGCTGACACCCAAACCGCTCGCTGGCATGGCCGAGCGCGAAATGATGGATAGCGTCAAGGACGACAGCAATTTGCGCGATGCGTTGCAAACCCATTTGCCAGCGCGCATCAAGGCACTGGCGGCCTATCCGGCCTACAAGCTGGAATTGGTGAACCAGCGCCAGGCCGACTGGCAGCGGGTCGAATGGCAAGCGCAGGATGGCCGAAAATGATGCGGCGGGGCTTGCTGCGCAGCGCTCTGGCCTGGCCGTTGCTGATGTCGGCACCTTTCGGTGTGTTGGCAGCGCCAGGTGCATCCACCATCTTGCCACCGGCCCAATCGCGCCTGTTCCGCGCCTGGATGGTACGCATCATCAGTGCCCAATTCCAATCCGGCCCGACCCCACGCTGGCAACAGCGCGATTGCGTCGGCCTGGTGCGTTTTGCCGTGGCCGAAGCCTTGCGCGAGCACGATGCCAAATGGAAGCAAGCCAACAGCCTGGCCGGGCAAACCCTGCCGCCCGAAATCCAGCTCAACCTGGCCCAGCAAGCGCTACGCCACAACTGGCGTCGGGCCGATGGTAGCAAATCGGCCTATGTCAGTGCGCTGGAACTGGTGCAGGAAAATACCCGCTTTGTCGGCAAAGACTGCAATGCAGCGCAACCCGGCGATTTGTTATTTTTTGACCAGGGCGATGCCCAGCACCTGATGGTGTGGATGGGGCGCTTCATTGCCTACCATACCGGCAGCGTGGAAAAACAGGACAACGGCTTGCGCACCCTGGAATTACGCCAGCTCTTGCGCTGGCCCGATACGCGCTGGCATCCGGCACCCGACAATCCCAATTTTGCCGGGGTCTACAAACTGCAATTTTTAAGCGCCTGAGCTTATTTTGAACTTGTTTTGAACTTGATATCCGCCATGAAACCAATGACCGCATTCAGCCCATTCAACCCATTGACGGGAACCACCATGAAAACAATGCTGCGCCATCTGCTCCTGGTCTTGCTGTGGACTGGCTCATTGGCCTGGGCCGATGAATCGTTCTTCTTGCTCAGTGACGCCGCCTACGGTTCGCAAGACACCGCCAAGGTGCGGCTGGAAACCCAGGGTATGGGCACGATAGGCGAGTATGGCGGGGTCGATGTGTATGTCTACCGGGTCAAACAACCGCTGGAATTTTTGCAGGCGCAAAAAAATCTGCACCGCATCGATGTCGATGGCAAATACGTCGGCCCCGGCATCGGCAATGCGCTGGCGCAAGTGTGGGACAACTGGTGGGTCGAATCGCGCCAGTCCTTCCGCCAATGGTTCTCGCGTGATGCGCGCAAGGCAGTCACCACCCAAAGCCCGGAAACCCGCACCCATCCGCTGCAAAAAGTGCCCACCCCAACCGTGCTCAATCCGCTTTACCAACCTTTGAAAAGTCATACCCTGGTCGATAGTTTTCGCTACCCGGTGCATTTGGCCAAATCGATCAAACCACCCGTCGGCGTCAAACTGGATGGCAGCAGCAGCGATTTTATCGCGCCCAAGGAAGGCAATATCCACATTCCGATTGGCAAACGCGCGCCCGGCCTGTATCTGGTGGAAGTAATGGCAGGCAAGGAGCGTGCCGTCACCCTGGTGTTTGTCTCGGACAGCATAGCCGTCACCAAAGTCTCCAGCCAGCAAATGCTGGTCTGGATCGCCGCACGCGCCGATGGCAAACCGGTTGCCAACGCCAAAACCGTATGGAGCGATGGGGTAGGGGTGTTGGGCAGTGCCGCCAGCGACGCCAGCGGCGTGGTTAACTTCCAGCGCGCAGCACCGGAAAAAACCTATGTCTACGGCGAAGACCCCAAGGGCGGGGTATTTGTGGCGGAAAATTATTACTACGACAGCGAAATCTATAACACCAAACTGTACGCCGTCACCGACCGTCCTTTGTACCGCCCCGGCGATGTGGTGTACGTCAAATTCATGGGCCGTACCTTCCAGAACGCACGCGAATCGACCCCGGTTACCTCAGGTGAAATCAAGCTGCAAGTGTTTGACGCCAACGGCTTTCCGGTGGCAAACCAGAGCCTGAATCTGAGCCCGCAAACCGGTAGCGATACCCGTTTTCAGTTGCCGGACAATGCGGTGGCGGGCGGCTATGAAATCCGCTTCAGCCATCAGGGTAACCACTATGGCGCGGCGTTCCGGGTGGCGGAATATCAAAAGCCGCATTTTGAAATCAATGTGCTGGCCGACAAGCGCGACTATAAAACCAATGAAAGCGTGGGCGGCAAATTGCAATTGCTGTACCCGGATGGCAAACCAGTCAAAGACGCCAAGGTGGAATTGACGGTACGGGCGCAGCGCCTGACCATGGTAGAAGGGGATTTGGGCTATTCCGGCCAGTTTGCCGTGAAAGTGGAAACCACCAGCCTCAGCACCGACCGTAACGGCATCGCCAAATTTGAACTGCCTGCCGCCAAAGAACCGAGCCGCTATATTTTGTCGGCACTGGCCACCGATGGTGCAGCTTACCGGGTGCGCGCTACCAAGGAATTTTTAATCGAACGCAGTGCTGGCACCTATCTGGTCAAAGCCAACCAGGCCTTCTCCGCTGCAGGCGACGCCATGGATTTTGCCGTGCGCGCCATGCCCACCGCCGGTTTGAACGGTAACCTGGGTTTGCCAGTCGCCTGGGACTGGGTGCGGCTGGAAAACCAGAAGCGAGATAATGGCAAGCTGGAGATGAAGCTGGACGCCAAACAAAGCGGCAAATTCAATTTACGCTTTGCTGAAGCAGGCACCTATACCGTGTCGCTGCGCGATGCGCAAAACAATATCGTCGGTGCTACTACCCATTACGTCAGTGGTGCCGGTGTCGGTGCGCCACAGGGTTCGATTGAAATGGTGTTCGATAAAACCCAGTACCAGCCCGGCGAAACCGCGCATGCCTTGGTCACTTTTCCGCAAAGCGTGGATCAAGCCTTGCTGACACTGGAACGCGACAAGGTGGAACAAACCGCGCTGATCGCCAATGCCGGTGGCTGGGTCAAGGCACAACGCCTGAACCCGAACCAATGGCGCGTCGATTTGCCGGTACAAGCCAATTTTGGCCCCAACATTACGCTTTCGGTGGTGTATGTTAAAGGCGGCGAATACGTGTTCCAGAATCTGGGCCTCAAAGTGGAACAGCCGAAGATTGAAGTGGCTTTCAAGGCCGACAAGCCAGTCTATCTGCCGGGTGAAAAAGTCACCCTCAATTTGACGGCCAGCATCGCCGGCAAACCCGCTGCCGACAGCGTGCTGACCGTGGGCGTAGTGGATGAAATGATTTATGTGTTGCAACCCGAAATTGCGCCGGATATTTTCGACTTTTTCTACCACCCCCGCCGCAATAATGTGCGCACCAGCGCCAGCCTCAGCTTTATCGCCTATGACTTGTCGCGCCCGCCCTCCAAACTGGCGCTGCCACGCAGCAACCAGACCCATCAGCGCGCGCTCAAGGTGCTGGAGCGGCCACGGCGTGAAGACAAAGATACCGCCTTGTGGCAACC
>JBDLSU010000656.1:0-10836 GCA_039799405.1 Pseudomonadota bacterium
CGGGCAAACCGAATTGCCAGTTCCAGGTCATCACCGCCTGGCTTGGCAGCCAGATCGCATGGGATGGCGCTTGCAAAAATGGCAAAGCGCACGGACAAGGGGTGCTGCGCGCTTACAAAAAGGACGAGAAAACACAGGTATTCTATGGCGTACTGGAGGCGGGCCAATTGCGCAAAGGCGTGATTGACAGTGCCGAAGGTGGCTACGTTGTAGGGGAATTTTCCAACGGCATTCTCAAGCCAGCCGATGATCTGAAAGTCGGCGCATTAACCGTTGAAACCTTTACGCTGGCCAGCAAAATTGCCAAAGCCTACAGCGAACGCCTGAAAAAAGCGGGCAATGCGTCGTCGTCCGAATATTACATGCAGCAGACAGAAAAACTGGCGAACCAGATGGATTAAGCCGCTGGTGCAACAGATGTTTGTTGGGGGCATTAGTACGACGGTGCCCCCTTCTACGCTCACACCGTCACACTGCAACCGCATTCCAGTTCAATCACCACAGGTGAAACCTGACGGGTGGTTCGATCCCTGCGCACATGTAACACCAGCAATGTCAGTGGATCGAACACAATCACATCCTTCACCCCTTGCGACAGGTAAAACGGCGGCCCGATTTCCAGATCCTTGGCCTCAAAGCCCCGGCTCACCACTTCAATCACCGCCTCCGGAATAATGGTCAGCGCGCTATCTTGCTCATCTTCCGCTGGCTCCCGGCACAAGATGGAAATATCCGGGCGCTTCAAACCAGTGGCAAACTGAATATACACGTCCACCGCATGAATGCACTTACAACTTTCTGCACCGGGCACCTTGCTTATTCCTTGTACGATGCGTTCGATGTGCTTTTGATGACGATACACCGGTTGCGCTTCCCAAAGGGGCAGGCCATTGACAATTTCAAGGCGAATTCCCAATTCGCTGGCTTGGTGCAGGAGGGGCTGGAGGCTCATAGGTTTCTTCCGGTCTTGATTTGGCACTTCGGTGCATTGAACCGTCATTTTACTTGATTGGAATTTTGCCACCGAAAGATTTTTGGAATATTCGACTACCTGCTTGCCTCCCCATCACCAACGCCTCACACTTGTGGCTTTCCATTGCAGTTCAATTGGGCATTGCCGTATAATCCAAACATCCTTCATCTCTCCGTACCAGATCATGAATCCAGAGCGAAAACCCGGCCAAATGCTCGATCAGATCCAGGCTCGCCATGTTCAAGCCGGGATTAATGAACAACGGCGCTTAAAACACCTGCCTGTGGCGCAAGCCTTATGCAACCCATTTTTAGCGCCGGAAATTATCTCAGCGGCAAAGCGGCAAATTGCGTTATGGCGCAACCAACACTTATGCAGCATGGATTATATTATGGCGTGGGCTCTATGACGTTTCGTGTGGAAATTGCATACATACAGTCCGAAAACGCCATTTGAAAAAAGGATCAACAACTAGCTACTACCCCATACCCACGCAAACTACAGCCCCCCCCTTCATGCAACAACAGGTCAGCAAGCAACAATTGGCATCAAATACCAACCGCACGCTGCCGCCGCTCCGCTCTCGACGCCTTCACCTCGGCATTGATTTCTTCCATTGACATCGGTTCCACCCCGGCAGCCGCCAAATCATCGGCCACCGTTAGCAAGCTATCAGCCGCCTGCGCCGCTCGCGCGGTCGCATCGGCTTTTTCATTTTCCAACTTCATCTTCATTGCCAACGTCCCATCACCCCAAATCAAACCCCAACACCCCATGGTGCGCATCGACCTTGATGATGTCTTTCGGCCCAAACTTGCCCGACAAAATCAGCTTCGACAGCGGGCTTTCGATCAACTGCTGCACTGCCCGTTTCAACGGCCGCGCCCCATACACCGGGTCGTAACCCGCTTCGGCCACCAATTGCAAAGCAGCGTCGGTGATGAAGAAGCCCATTTCCATCTTGCCCAGGCGATGTTCCAGAATTGTGAGTTGAATCTTGGCAATCGCGCCGATGTTCTTTTCATCCAGGCCGTGGAACACCACAATTTCATCGATACGGTTGATGAATTCTGGCCGGAAATGGTTACGCACTTCCGCCATCACCGACAACTTGACCAGCGCCGGGTCGCTGCCTTCCATGGCCTGGATTTTGTGCGAACCCAGGTTGGAAGTCATCACGATCACGGTGTTTTTAAAGTCCACGGTGCGGCCCTGGCCGTCGGTCATGCGGCCATCGTCCAGCACTTGCAACAGCACGTTGAATACGTCCTGATGCGCTTTTTCCACTTCGTCCAGCAAAATCACGCTATACGGTTTGCGCCGCACCGCTTCGGTCAAGTAGCCGCCTTCGTCGTAGCCAACATAACCCGGTGGCGCGCCGATCAAACGTGCGACTGAGTGTTCCTCCATGAATTCGCTCATGTCGATGCGGATCAAAGAGTCTTCGCTATCAAACAAAAACCCGGCCAGCGCTTTGCACAGCTCGGTTTTACCGACCCCGGTTGGCCCCAGGAACATGAAAGAACCATACGGGCGATTCGGATCGCTCAAACCAGCACGCGAGCGGCGGATGGCGTCGGCCACGGCAGAAATCGCTTCATCCTGCCCCACTACGCGCTGGTGCAATTTGTCTTCGATATGCATCAGCTTGTCGCGCTCGCCCTGCATCATGCGCGAGACCGGAATGCCGGTGGCGCGCGACACCACTTCGGCGATTTCTTCCGCGCCCACCTGGGTGCGCAGCAGCTTGGGTTTGCTGTTATCGGCCTTGCTCAAATTGACGCTATCAGCATGCTTTAACTGCGCTTCCAGCCCCGGCAATTTGCCGTATTGCAGTTCCGATACTTTTTGCCAGTCGCTGTTGCGGGTGGCTTCTTCCATTTGCAAGCGCACTTGCTCGATTTCTTCCTTGATATGGGTACTGCCCTGCACCACCGCTTTTTCAGCTTTCAGGATTTCTTCAAAATCGTTATATTCGCGCTGCAATTTCAGGATTTCTTCTTCGATCAAATCCAGACGGCGCTGTGAAGCTTCGTCCTTTTCCTTTTTCACCGCTTCGCGTTCGATTTTTAACTGGATCAACCGGCGTTCCAGCTTGTCCATCACTTCCGGCTTGGAATCGATTTCGATTTTGATTTTGGAGGCGGCTTCGTCGATCAAATCAATCGCCTTGTCCGGCAAGAAGCGGTCGGCAATATAGCGGTGCGACAGTTCGGCGGCGGCGATGATGGCGGCGTCGGTAATTTCGACCTTGTGGTGCAATTCGTATTTGTCTTGCAGGCCACGCAGAATGGCTACCGTGGCTTCCACACTCGGTTCATCCACCATAATTTTCTGGAAGCGGCGTTCCAGTGCGGCGTCTTTTTCAATGTATTTGCGGTATTCATCCAGCGTAGTGGCACCGACGCAATGCAATTCACCCCGTGCCAGCGCGGGTTTCAGCATATTACCGGCATCCATCGCACCTTCGGCTTTGCCTGCACCGACCATGGTGTGCATTTCATCAATAAACACAATGGTTTGGCCTTCGTCCATGGCCAATTCTTTCAACACCGATTTCAGGCGTTCTTCAAACTCTCCCCGAAATTTAGCACCGGCCAACAAAGCCGCCATATCGAGCGACAAAACCCGCTTGCCTTTCAGCGATTCCGGCACTTCACCATTGACGATGCGTTGCGCCAAGCCTTCCACAATCGCGGTTTTACCCACGCCCGGTTCACCGATCAAGACCGGGTTGTTTTTGGTACGGCGCTGCAAGACTTGAATTGCGCGGCGGATTTCATCATCACGCCCGATCACCGGGTCCAGCTTGCCCAGACGGGCGCGTTCGGTTAAATCGAGGGTGTATTTTTTCAGCGCTTCACGTTGGCCTTCGGCGTCGGAAGAACTCACGCCAGCGCCGCCGCGCACCGCGTCGATGGCGGCTTCCAGCGCTTTTTTAGTCAGACCGCATTCACGCGCCAGCTTACCGGCTTCGGATTTATCTTCCAGCAAGGCCAGCAACACCATTTCACTGGCGATAAATTGATCGCCGCGTTGCTGCGCCGCACGGTCAGCCAGATTCAACAACGACACCAGTTCGCGGCTGACTTGCACATCGCCACCATGGCCGCTCACCTTGGGCAAGCGCTCCAGCGCCGATTTCAGCCCGTTGGCGAGGGCATTGACATTCACCCCGGCGCGCTGCAACAGCGAACGGGCGCTGCCATCGTCCTGATTCAGCAACGCCACCAGCAAATGCACCGGCTCCATATATTGATTTTCATTACCGACGGCCTGGCTTTGTGCATCTGCCAAGGCCTCTTGCAGCTTGGTGGTTAATTTATCTTGACGCATCGCAATCTCCTTGATCTGGGGGTAATGCTACTTACCGAATGAAGGCTAGATGGGGTCAGCCTGCATCATTTCAAGCGCAAGATTTTTGACTCAGATCAAACGCGCCACGCATACTGAAAGCAAGTACAAATCAAAGCGCCGCCCGGTACAGCGCCATGCCTGCGATGCAACACAGAATCGAACCGCCCAAATGCAAGGCGCTGTGCCCGAGCGCCCAGCCATAATCACCCCGCTGCAGCAAGGCCACCGCTTCGGCAGAAAAAGTGGAAAACGTGGTCAAGCCGCCCAAAAAGCCGGTTATCGCCAGCAAGCGCCATTCCGGTGCCAGGCTGGCATGCTGGCCGAAAAATGCCACCGCCAGCCCGGCCAAAAAGCCGCCACCCAAATTGGCGACCAGCGTACCCATGGGCCAATGTGGGTGGATTTGGTTTAACAGCAAGCCAAACTGCCAGCGCAACAACGCCCCCAACGCCGCACCCACGGCCACCGCCAGCGCGCTCATGCCTGGTGCCCTGGGGCCAAAGCAGGTGCTGCCCCCTGCCCTTGCCACTTGGCCCGCGCACTATCGTCACTCACCCGCGCATCCACCCAGCGCGCGCCCTCTGGCGTTTGCTCTTTCTTCCAGAACGGCGCATCGGTTTTCAGGTAATCAATCATAAATTCGCAGGCCGCAAACGCCTCGCCCCGGTGCGCTGCCGTTACCGCCACCAGCACAATTTGCGCCTGCGGGGCCAGTGGGCCAACCCGGTGAATGACCAGCGCATCCAGAATCGGCCAGCGCGCTTTGGCGTCTTGCACAATTTGCTCCAGCGCTTTTTCGGTCATGCCGGGGTAATGTTCCAGCTCCATTTCCGACACCGCCAGGCCGTCGTTCATGTCGCGCACGGTGCCAACAAAGCTCACCACCGCGCCCACACCTCTCTCACCTCCACGCAGGGCGGCTATTTCCGTACTCAAATCAAAATCCTGCTGTTGTACCCGCACCGCCATGGTGACCCCTTCCCAAATAAGCATCAAAATCAAGCTGGCATTGTAGTATGGAATCAGCGAAGCAGGTACACTGTCGGCATTCCCTGACTTGGCCCGGAAAGGCACCCCACCATGCAACTCGACCAACCATTAAGCGACAAAGAATTCGACGAACTCGACAAATTTCTGATGTCCGACCGCAGCCCGGATGAATCCATGACCATGGACGCCCTGCACGGCTACCTGTCGGCGATTGCCATCGGCCCGGAACCGATCCCGCCAGTCGAATGGCTGCCGCATGTCTGGGGCCTGGGCGAATTACCCAAATTCAAAAACACCAAAGAAGAAACCCGCATCCTGCACCTGATCACGCGCTTCATGAATGAAGTGCTGATTACGCTGGAAGTGGCACCCAAAGACTACGAACCGCTGTTTTGCCAGGTAGAAATCGATGGCAAAACCTATATCGATGGCGAAAGCTGGTGCTGGGGTTTCTGGGAAGGCATGCAGTTGCGCCTTGATGCCTGGCAAAAGCTGGAAGATTCCGATCAGGCCAGCCTGCTGCGCCCGATCTATCTGCTGGGTGCCGAAGAAGTGGAAGAAGAAGAATTGCTGCTGGTCGATACCCCGCAAAAATGCCATCAGTTATCGATTGAAGCCGAAGCCAACTTCCCGCTGATTTATCGCTTCTGGCAAGAACAACCCAGCAACGTGAAACCGCAGCAGCGTAGCGAACCGAAACAGGGGCGCAATGATCCTTGTGCTTGTGGTAGTGGTAAGAAGTACAAACAGTGTCATGGGCAGGCGGCGAATGATGGGGCGGGCGATGGTGCTGGTAATTCCGGAAATGACACCGGCAACAAATAAGAGAAATGTTGGTGCTGGGGACTTGATTTTATACGCAAGTTACGTATAATTTCAAAAGCCCAATTTTTAAAATGCCACCAAAATGAAAAAACGGAAAATTTTCGATGAGGTTAAGGAAGGCTTTGAAGCCCTGGAAGCCGAGCGCGGCGGCAAGCTGACGCTACGCCAGCACAGGGTTCCTTATCAGGTAACGCCCGTGGCTGATGCTACCGATGTTCTGGCGATTCGGACCAAACTCAATGTATCCCGCGCGGTATTTGCACAATACCTGCGCACCAATCCCCGCACTCTGGAAAACTGGGAACAGGGCCGGGCCAAGCCGAATGCACAAGCCGTGTTGCTGCTGCGTCTGGTAGACAAGTATCCCGAAACGATGGAAATGCTGGCGACCGTTTGACGCATTGCATGCAGTCGGTCAAGGCAAAGGCTTCATCACGATGGCTGCCTCCACCACTTCCAAATCCGCCATGCGGCGCAGGTAGCCGTGTTTCACAATCAGGCGGCGGGCTTCTTTCGCGTCATCGGCGGGCGATTGCCACGGGTATGGTGTGATGTGACGAAACAAACCGGCGCGGTGCAGGTGGATGTCGGCCATGAAGAGCGGCATCGGGCCAGTTTCGGCGATGTCCCAGGCTTCGTCCAGGTCGGTTTGGGCGCTGTCCGGGCCAGTGTGGTGGCCGGTATGGGCGGATAGCCATGCGCGGGTGAGCAGGCCACGGGCGAGATAGTCCACATAGCCAGCGCGGCGCAGGCCGCCCACCGCCAGTTTAAGAGATGCCTGGCACGGGGCGAGTGGCTGGCCCGCCAGTAACACGGCATACAGCGCGGCACGGCCCAGCGTGAGGTGGTCGAGGGCGGTGGTGAGGAGCGGCGTATTTCTGTCCTGCTCCATCCATGCAAGCGTTTGCGCCGCACGTTGGGCAACAAGCTGGCAGGTTTGCGCCTGCACAAAGGCGTCAGCGGCGGGTGGGTCGAAGCAGTTCTGCACACTGCACCGCCACGCGCAAGCTTGCGGCGCTGCCAGCAGCAGGTCGCAATACTGGAAGCCTAGTACGAAAAACAGCAGCGGGTAAGCGGGCTGCCTTTCGGCCTGCATCGCCTCGGTCTCGCAAAACAGTGCCATTGCTGCATCAGGCTGGCCCGCCTGATGCAGCACGGCGGCATGGGTCGTGCGCGTAGCCATCCGCCAACCCGCATCTCCGCTGCGGTCGGCGTGGGTCACGGCCTGTTCAGCGTCCCGCACCGCTCCGGCCAGATCGCCCAGCGTTAGTTCCAGTTCGGCGAGGTTGTTGGCGCTGTTGGCGGCCTCTCTCCAATTCTCCTGCCTTACGCGCATCGCCAACCCGGTCAACATCGGTTCGGCGGCCTCGGTCAGGCGGCCCAAAGCGCGCAGGCGGAAGGCGGCTTGGTTCAGTAGCCAAGCTTGGGTGCCTTCACGCAACGCAGGCGAGACGCGCTGCCACGGCTGCTCGAAAAAGCAGGCGACCGCGCCCAGGTCGGTGCCGAACGCGCCGAGTTTTTGCGTGCTGTGGAATTCATCCCCACGCCCGATGCGGGCGTTGTACACATCATCACACGCCTGCTGCTGCATCCCCGCCAGACAGCCATGCGCCACCGCTTGGTACAGCGGCTGCAAGTCATCGACCGTCGGCTCCTTCTTATCCTTTGTGTTTTCGCACAAATAAGTGTACAGCCGCCGGTGCGCCGCCTGCCACGCCTCAGCTTGTCCGCCTGCTGTCACTTGCGCAAAATATTCCCGAATCAGCGGGTGCGCATCCAGTGCCAGCAAGACATTGCCAGCGCCGCGTTGCACCGTCAGCAAACCCGCATCGGCCAAGCGGGTGGTGATGACATTGCGCGCCGCCTCGTCCAGCCCGACCAAATCTTCCGTCAAACCATCAATCGCAGGCGCTTGCAACAGCGCAGCGATGCATTCACCGCTGGCCGGGCGGTCAAACAGGCCGAGCAGCTTTAACACTGCCAACGCGCGCCTGCCGTGTACGCCATCGCCCGCCAGCCACTCTACATACGCGTCCATCACGCGCCACGCGTGCCCGCCTGCCTCCTCCGCATCCGCCGCCGCCAGCGTCACGCGGTCGCGCTTGCGGATGTCGCCCCCGTGCGCATCGCGCAGGTAGCTGCCAAACAATTGGATGCTGAGTGCGTGGCCCTGTACCGATTCCACCAGCTTTTCATATTCAGCCTGCGCCCCGGTTACCTTCAATTGCCGCAGCAGCGCCACTCCTGCCGCTGTTGCCAGCCGATCCAGTTTATATTCTGGCGCGGTGGTGTTGCGATACGCTTTCAAATCCGGGATCGAATAGCGCGTGGTCAGCACGCACAGACCCAGGCTTTTGCTTGCCAGGCCGCGCAGCAATTGGGCCAGCGCCTTGTCGCGCAGTTCCCCGCGCATGGCCCCGGTTGGCGGGTATTGCAATGGCTCCAAACCGTCCAAAATCAGCAGTACCCGGCGCGCGCCCACCACCTGTGCCAAACGCCGCGCCTTGTCCACCCCGCTTTGGTTGCTGGCGGCCAGTTCGGCTTCACCAAAGAATTTCAAGGCTTCGTACATGAACAACTCGGACGAAGCCGCCATTTGCTGCTCGCTGCCCTGGCTGTAGAACGACCAGCCGAAGGCGGCATCAAAGCTATGGCAGCCGGGGGCGTTGCCCTGTTCCACCTGTAATTGCAATGTTTTGGCCCAGTCGGCCACCAGCGCGGTTTTACCCTCGCCGCCGAGGGCGACGAAAGTGATAATGTGGAAACGGCGGTGGGAGCGGGCGTGTTCACCGTCGCAGGCTTGTTGCCATGCACTCGCCAAAAGCGCGGTGTCGGCTTCGCGCCCGATCAATTGTTGCGGCGCGTAGCGGGTGATGCGGTCGATGTCGTCTGGCGGTGCAGTGAGCGGGGTTTGCTTGACCTGCGCCTGCGCTGCTTGCACCACGCTTTCAAACCCGCAAGCAGTCAACAGGTTTTGGTAATGCTGGTCGTTGGGTTGCTGCCAATCGACATATTTAAACTGGGCCAGCGATCCTTTGATTGGCGTATCGTCAAGCCGCACTGGAATGAAGCGGCGATTTTTATTCAGCGGGTCGCGGAAGCGGAAGGTTTGGCTTTCCAATTGCGTCCAATCCGATCCAAAGGCATGCGCCGACATGCAAAGAATGAGGATTTTGGCGCTCTCCAAGCCAATTTCAATGCGGCTGGGAATGGAATCCCCAATCCTGATCTCCCACTCATCAAACCAAACCCGCAGCCCGCCTTGCTTCAATCGCTCAGCCAAGGCGCGCACGGCGATTTTGTCGCGGGAACTGTGACTGAGGAACACGTCGAATTGCTCCGCTGGCTGCATAATTCACCCTCGCATTGGTTTGAAGTTTGGTTGGTATCGCAATCATACCCGTGACGCCTGAAGTTTTCCCACTTGCAACGGTATTATTCTGGCTATCGCCGCCTACTTTTTACTGACGATGGCTGCTTCAACCACTTCCAAATCCGCCATGCGGCGCAGGTTTAAGCCCTTGCTTATGCGTTTCGAACATAGCTAATTTATGATGTTTTGTGGGCGAAATGAACACCAAAACTCTAGATATTAAGTTAGTTATTAAATGAAAACATGTTAGCATTTGCAGAATTTTTACAATATTTTTTATATCTGGAGGTGATTTTGGCAAAACCAGTACTCTCTGGCAAGAAGGGGCTTATTCTTTTTGAGGTTCATGGCTGGTTGAATGCAAATGGGCATGCAACACTCTTCAATGGCATGACCTGCTATGACCATTGCTATTTCAACGAACCTGGCGCGAAATACCGCACGACTAAAGCTAATTTTTGGGCGCTAAAATGATGACAACTCGTGTTTTCGGCGCGGTGCTACTGTGCTTGGCATTGCCAGCCATTGCTGGTGAGTCCACTATCACGGCTATCACACGTTCCAACGCAGAAAATTACCAGGACAGGGCACTGGCCTATTGCGTAGCAACAGCCTATAAAGGCTCGCCAGCAGGCGCAGATGCACATATTAGTATGAGTGCCTTTTTGGAGTGGACGGACTTTGACGACAAAGGCAATAAGGCGCTTGATCAGCTTGTAGAAAAATATTTGCGCAGGGATTACAGCAATCCCATGGAGGGGTATGCCGATGCAAAATTCAATCTACTAAAATGCATCGACATGTACCGCAGTCGCGAACTTGCCGAACTGGTTCGTAAATACGTGCCTCACCCGGATTGGATTGGCGACAAGCCAGCTAAACGAAAGCGGAAATAAACCTGCCAACCGGGGAATTTAGAAGTGCGGCGACGAACAAGAAGGGGCAGTTTGATCATTTGCTTTGATGCCGATGGCTGCTTCCACCACTTCCAAATCCGCCATGCGGCGCAGGTAGCCGTGGTGCTCGATCAGGCGACGCGCTTCTTGCGCATCGAAGGCGGGCGACTGCCACGGGTAAGGCTTAATGTGATGAAACAAACCGGCGCGGTGCAGGTGGATGTCGGCCATGAAGAGTGGCATCGGGCCAGCTTCGGCGATGTCCCAGGCTTCGTCCAGAAGTGCTCGGGCACTGTCCGGGCCGGTGTGGTGGCCGGTGTGGGCGGAAAGCCATGCGCGGGTGAGCAGGCCACGGGTGAGATAATCAGATTGGCCAGCGCGGCGCAGGCCGTCCATCGCCAGTTTAAGCGATGCCTGGCACG
>JBDLSU010000657.1:0-3224 GCA_039799405.1 Pseudomonadota bacterium
CCGATCAACAAACCGCGCTGGATTTATTCTTGCTCCAAGCAATTGATGGATCGCGTGATCTGGGGCTATGGCATGGAAGGCCTGAATTTCACCCTGTTCCGTCCCTTCAACTGGATCGGCCCCGGCCTCGATTCCATCCACACCCCGAAACAAGGCTCCAGCCGCGTGGTCTCGCAATTTCTCGGCCATATCGCCCGTGGCGAAGACATTTCGCTGGTTGACGGCGGTGCGCAAAAACGCGCCTTCACCTATGTGGATGACGGCATTAGCGCGCTGATGAAAATCATCGCCAATGAAGGTGGCGTCGCCAGCGGCAAAATCTACAATATCGGCAACCCCGGCAACAACCATTCGATTCGCGAACTGGCGACAACCATGTTGCAACTGGCGCAAGACTATCCCGAATACGCCACCAACGCCAAAAAGGTCAAACTGGTGGAAACCAGTTCCGGCCAATACTATGGCCAGGGCTATCAGGACGTGAAAAACCGCGTGCCAAAAATCACCAATACCTGCGAAGACTTGAACTGGCAACCCGGCGTCGGTTTCAGCGATGCGCTGCGCGGGATTTTTGAAGCCTACCGCAATCAATTGCAAGCATGAGTCTGGTCAATCAGCACGCCGACAAGCCGCTGGTCGTCCTGAAAATCGATGTCGATACTTATCGCGGCACCCGCGAAGGGGTGCCGAATCTGGTGAAACTGTTACAGCAACACCAGGCTGGTGCCACATTTTTATTTTCGCTCGGCCCGGATCATACCGGCTGGGCCATGAAGCGGGTGTTTCGCAAGGGTTTTTTCAGCAAAGTCTCACGCACCAGCGTGGTCGAACATTACGGCATTAAAACCTTGCTGTACGGCACACTATTGCCCGGCCCGGATATTGGCGCACGCTGTCAGAGCGAACTGCGCGCGGTACAACTAGCTGGTTTTGAATGCGGTATCCACACCTGGGACCATGTGCTGTGGCATGATTCAGTGCGCCATGCCGATGCAGCCTGGACAAAAAAGCAAATGCAGCAATCAGCCCAACGCTTCGCCCAAATATTCGGCCACCCAC
This sequence comes from Pseudomonadota bacterium, assembly GCA_039799405.1. Taxonomy (GTDB): domain Bacteria; phylum Pseudomonadota; class Gammaproteobacteria; order Burkholderiales; family Burkholderiaceae_D; genus CAMBDR01. The sequence goes on from JBDLSU010000657.1 coordinate 1,060, forward strand.
CCGCCACCCACGGCGCAGCAGGCTGGCAAATGAATGCGCATGCCTTCGCGCAACTGGATGAAATGAGCATCGCCCATGCTTCCGACGGGCGCGCTGCGCTCGATGAACGCGGGGCCATGTGTTCACCCGAAGCGCAACCCTACCACTTGCCGGGAAGCCGCTGCATCCAGATGCCCACCACCCTGCCGACGCTGGATGAATTGCTGGGGCGCGAAATCGACGGTCACATGCTGACGCCCGCCAATGTCGCCAGCCATATCCTGAAACTGACCACAGAAAACCGCCGCCACCACGTGTACACCCTGCATGCAGAACTGGAGGGCCAGAAACTGGCTCCGGTATTGGCACAGTTGATTCAGGGCTGGCAGCAACAGGGATACCGCTGTGGCAGCATGGCGGATTATGCGCAGTTGCTGGATGTCTGCCAGTTGCCAGAACAAGCAATCCATTGGGGAGAATTACCGGGTCGATCCGGCGATTTGATTATGCTCAAATCACACCCCTAATTGCATTACAATGGCTGGAACTGGCGCACTGCCTATGTTGATACCCAACCGGAGAATTGATGTGCTTGAAACTTCTGCATTGGTACCTGATTTCACTGCTGCCATGAGCGGCGATCAAAGCTTTTCCCTGTCATCGTTCAAAGGTAGCAAGCTGGTGTTGTACTTCTACCCCAAAGACAACACCCCCGGCTGCACCACCGAAGCCATAAATTTTCGCGATGTGCATGATCAATTTGCAGCAAGCGGTGCCAGGGTGTTTGGCATCAGTCGCGACAGCTTGCGCTCGCATGACAATTTCAAGGCCAAGTTCGGTTTGCCATTTGAACTCATTTCCGACCCGGACGAAGCGGTTTGCAATCTGTTTGGCGTCATGAAAATGAAAAAACTGTATGGCCGCGAGTCGCGTGGCATTGAACGCAGCACCTTTGTGATTGATCGTGATGGCAAGTTGGCCAAAGCCTGGCGTGGCCTGAAGGTGAATGGTCATGTCGATGAGGTGCTGGCCTTCGTGCAAACCCTGGCTTGAATACCCGGTTCATTTCCCCCTACCCTATATCGAGATCCCATGCCCCTGCCAAAAGCCCCCACCCAGCCAGCTACCATGTTAGCGGCCAAGGATTATCCGCAGGCCAGTGCCGATGCACCGGTCAATGCTGCCCCGGCAACCCCTATCAGGAGCAAAAAAGCCAAAGCCGAAACAGCCGCGCCAGAAAGTAACAAAACCGTTGACATGGCAGGCAAAAGCGCAGCAGTGCCCGCCAGCAAAGCTACGGCAAAAGCACCCGGCAAGGCAGCGACCAAACCGCCAGCAAAACCGGCTGTTGAATCAATGCCAGCAGAGAACACGCTGAGCGGGCTTGCCGCACCCTCTGCAGCTCCAACCACACTGGCGAGCAAAGTGGCCAAGGCCGCCAGCAAAAACCTGGCGGGCAAAGCTAACGCAGCGCCCAAATCGGCCGTCAGCCGCGCCGCCGACAAATCCGGCGTCACCAAGCTGTTTGTACTCGATACCAATGTGCTGATGCATGATCCTTCTTCGCTGTTCCGCTTTGAAGAACACGACGTGTATTTGCCAATGATTACACTGGAAGAGCTGGACGACCATAAAAAGGGTATGTCCGAAGTCGCACGGAATGCGCGCCAGGTCTCGCGCACCCTTGACGCACTGGTGGCAGACAGTGAAGACCATGCAATTGAAGCCGGTATTCCCCTGTCCAAGCTTGGCAACAAGGATGCCAAGGGCCGCCTGTTCTTCCAGACCAAGCTGCAAACCACCGCCTTGCCGGCAGGTTTACCCAGTGGCAAGGCTGATAACCAGATTCTGGGCGTGGTGCGCTCGCTGGAAGCGGTGCATGAAGGGCGGGCAATTGTGCTGGTATCGAAAGATATCAATATGCGCATCAAGGCGCGTGCACTCGGCTTGCCCGCTGAAGATTACTTCAACGACCATGTGATGGAAGACACCGATTTGCTCTATTCCGGCATCGTGCAATTGCCCGATGATTTCTGGAACAAGCACGGCAAAAACATGGAAAGCTGGAAAGAAAACAAAAACGGACTGGCCACCACCTTCTACCGGGTTACCGGGCCTTTGGTGCCGTCAATGCTGGTGAACCAGTTTGTCTATCTGGAGCCAAAAAATGGCGAAGCGCCTTTATA
>JBDLSU010000658.1:0-4097 GCA_039799405.1 Pseudomonadota bacterium
AAAACTGCCATTGATAACGCTGGCGGTGGAGGGCATGACGCCTTTTAAGGGCAATAACTTGATGGCCGAGCCATTGCGCGCCTCATATTCGGCAGTGCCAATCGAAACATAGCCGATGGCATCAGGGTTGCCCGCCACCGTTTTGATGCCTTGCTGATTGTCGCCAATGACAACATCGGCTTTGATTTCGCTGGCTTTCAGGCCGAAGTAATGCAGGAATAATTCCAGCGTCGAGCGCCCCTCGGCTTTGTTGACCACACTGATGGGCTGAGCGTTGCCGCCCAGACTTTGCCAGTTACGCTCCTTACCCTGATAAATCGCGACAATTTGTTGAGGGCTTAATTCTTTGACCGGATTGCTGTTATGCACAATGATGGCAACCCCGTCGCGCGCAATGGTATGCCATTTCAAATCGGCTTCCTCGGCTTTGGGGCCACGCGACACCAGACCGATATCGGCCAGCCCGGAACGGGCTTCGGCAATGCCGCGCGCCGAACCACCGGCTTGCACATCGACCTTGACCCCCGGGTGCAATTGCTCGAAGCGTTGTCCCAGCTCTTGTGCCAATGGGGCAATGGTACTGGAGCCGGTCAGGGTCAGGCGGGTATTGCCACTCGCGCTATTTTTGCCGCAGCCAGCCAGGAGTGTCAGACCGAAACAAGCCGCCACCAGGGCAAGCCGCCCACAATTTGGGCGCGCGGATGTTGCTGTTTTACATTGCGTCATAAATATGTTTGTTTTTAATAATAAAACGACTAAGTCGAATTGACAAGCTGAAACCTTACAAACCGGGCACGACAGCGGGCTATTCTACCAAAATGCGTGGCAAATACCGTGTGGAACAAGCCCATTCTGAATGCAGCATGGGTGCTTGGGGGGAAGAATTGCTCCCTTAATGAGGTTTTTCGACAAGACGCTGTGTTACCCGTTCCCCCTTGCATAGACAAGAAAATGCTTTTTCGTGGTGATTCAGTAACATTTGCTTTGATTTGTGGTTTTTTGAGTTTGACTGCACGCAGGATAGTGCATTTGTATACCATGCCCAATTAAAAAGATTTATTTCCGATGGAATTAATAACCATTTTGCATTGCTTTTTTGTGTTTTAACCGCTAACCAAAGGGTGATTGATTCAGAAAGGCCGCTTGATATAATCCCCGCTCCACCCTAGACAAGGAGCTAACCATGTTTGACATTTTTTCCCCTCAGAACGCAGGCGTGTTGCCGTTACAATACGCTGCGATACCTGATGGTACGGCTTACACCACCACTACCAGTACAAGCAGCCCAACCGTAGAAATCGGCCAAGGGGATGCTGGTGGGCCGAAACCGCCTAACAGGTAATTGACCAACCAGGATACTTTTTGCAGGGGGCAGCATGGCAGCAGCAGAACAGAAGATGTTAACCAGCGTGGAAGTATTGCAAAGAACCAGCGCCGGATTAGTGTTTCTTATTTGTGGGCGTATTGCTGCCACGATTTTAGAGCTGTACCCTTCATCGCTTGGCTATTACAGCGTCGCCATTTTTCTTGCCCTGGTGATGCTTTTTTTAATGCGCTGGCTGGGTGATTCGCCTTTGATACGCGACCTGAAAGAAATTTGTTTGTATGACGTGCTGGTTGCCATGTATGGCTTTTACGTGCAAGCCAGCGGCGGCAAATTTGACACCTTCTGGATTTTGGCAACCGGGATAGGCTATTTGAAATTCACCCGCCTGATCTGGTGGGGTAAAGACCAGCAGGGCCAGTTGCTGCCAGCCTGGCCAGTATTTGGATTGATCGGCTTTTTTACCCGGCGACATGCGCAAAGCACGCTGACTTTACGCCAAAAGCTTGACGTGTACGGCGCGTGCGCCATCGCCATGATGGTGCCAGCTTGTAGCTGGATTTTTTTCGGGCGCTTTGATGAAGTGCTATACCTGGTGCCGATCTTGTTTGCCATTTTGCGGGTAACCAAGCCCCTTTGTGCCAGCATCGTTGCTGACGATGCCGCCAAACACGAGATAACCCGCCAGAACGCCATCCTTGAAACACAAGTGGAAATGGATGCCAATATCAAAGAGCGCAATGCCGACCTGTGCCATGCCACCCATGACATTCAAAGCCCGGTCAATTACCTGTTGAACATGACCCAACAGCTACGCGATTCCAACGATAGCGAGCAATTGCGCCTGGGCGTCAAACGTATTGAAGCGGGTTTATTTGAACTGGGTGATTCACTGAGTGAAATTATCACAATGGCACAAATCACCACCAAAGTGACCACACCAACCGATGACATTATTCATATGGGCCGAATGAGTTATGCTTTATCGGATCGATTAGACGACCTGGCGTATGTGCGCAAAATGACTTTTATTGCTGACTATGCCGACTGTTACGTCAGAAGCAATCACTTGCTCTTGCAAAGAATATTGACCAACCTTTTAATGAATGCGATTGCTCACAGCGATAGCAATGCAACAATACGGCTTATATTGCACTGCAATGCAAATTATTGCTATGTGCGGGTCTGGGACACCGGCCACGGTATGGCGGGCGCAGACAGCCCGGATCGTGCTGCCAATTTTGCCAATCTGCTGAATTTTCCACGGCAGCGCGGCGAGCCCAACAAAGCTGAAGGCATTACCATATTGAGCGGCCACGGTGTTGGCTTGCGTAGCGTTATCCGGATGTGTAAAACGCTCAATTTGAACGTAACCCTGGTTTCCCGCATCGGCAAAGGCACCATGTACCGCTTCCGCCTGCCTTTGCTAAAGGGCACACGTACCGCAGAAGAGTTATATTGCATGAGCATTACAGAACAATTCAGCCAGTCGCAAACCAAGTACAATTGATCCCCCCGTCCTGCGCCATGCCAAACCTGGCGCACCAACCTGCTTGCGGCCACTGGTGTGCCTTGTTCAACCGTTTTCGCTTCAGCCGCTTGTCACATGCGCCTTTGCCGTTGGAGTTGATTTTGCGGCGCTTTGGCGGCAATGCAGTTTCGTGTATTGCGCTGGTCAGGAATGGCGTGGTTTGATCTGGCGCATGAGAAAGGTGAACAATGAAAATTCTAATATTTGGCAATTCCGGCTCGGGTAAATCGTCACTGGCCGGGCAGTTGGCACAAACCCATGCTCTGGCCCACCTCGACCTTGATTCAATCGTTTGGGAACCTGGCAAAATTGCGGTGCAACGCACACCCGCCGACATCAGCGCATCCCTGCACGCCTTTCTCGCCACCCATCCGCGTTGGGTGATTGAGGGCTGCTACGGCGAACTGATTGAAGCGGTTTCCGCGCAGTGCAGCGAAATGGTTTTCCTCAATCCCGGTCTGGCGACCTGCCTTGCGCACAACCGCAGCCGCCCGTGGGAACCCCACAAATACGCCACCGAGGCCGCGCAGCACGCCATGCTGGCCAATCTGCAAGCCTGGGTTGCCGACTACTATCAGCGGCAAGATTCTTGGTCGTATCAGGCTCACCGCCGTATTTTCGATAGCTTCACGGGGAACAAGCGCGAGCAGCTTGCTACTGACGCTGTGAGCGATGAATAAACGCGCCTTGGGCAAAGCAGTAATTGTTACTTGACCGATGCGCCATCTTATAAAAAACATCTTGACGCGCCAGCGCCGCCAAAACGGTGTTGGCGCAGTTTGATCTGTTGCGCCAGGCGGGTTCCATGCCATTGAGGCTGGCTCAAAAGGCCACCGCCCGTGCATAAATGGTTGTTGATGGTTGTACTTCAAAACTTGCAAAAAAGTATTTTCTATCATAGAATGTTGCGCCCATCCGGCAAATCACTGCCCGCAGCCTTACTTTCCCGCCAAATCAACCGACCATGCCAACACCTGTTCAAAAAGCGCTTGTGTTTTTTACCCAAACTGCGCTGCTCACTCAGCTAACCTTAACCAGCAACCCACTGCTGGCGCAAACCAAACCCGTGGTTGACACCAACACCGCGCAAACCACCCCGCCGCCGCTGAGTGCAAAATTTGTCTCGCAAAGCGTGCCGGTTTCCATTGAGGTTGGGAAAAGTTTTGTCGCCAGCATTTCTTTCAGCAATAGCGGTTCCAATATCTGGAATACGACCGAATACGGATTGGCAGCGCAAAACCC
>JBDLSU010000659.1:0-2639 GCA_039799405.1 Pseudomonadota bacterium
ATCTCAACAATCCGGCACTCAACAATGGCTTTGTGGTGCCGCGCGATACCTCGTTTCGCTCAATTGTGCCGGATCAGGATACCACCGCCTGCCAATACCGCACCGGGCATGACCTGACCCTGTGGCCGATCCAGTTGGCCGAAGCCAAATTCTTCACCCTCAGTGGGGCTCAGGCCGGGCTGGATGTGAATTTTCCCGCAAGCGTCAAAGCCGGTATCCGCTTGCGCCTGAAAATGGATGGCGAGCGCAAGTTCAATTCCTTGCCGCTGGATAAATTGTGTCTGTATATTCGCGGCGGCGATGATATGCCGATGCGCATTTACGAAAAAATTCTGTCCAACTGCGAATCGGTACTGGTGACGCCAACCGGGCGTCCGGCGCGCTGGCATCACTTCCTGAACAAAACCAGTATCCGCCGGGTTGGCTTTGACGACGACCAGGCCCTGATGCCGGTAGAACGGCGCGGCTTTTCCGGCTATCGCCTGCTGCAAGAATATTTTGCCTTCCCGCAGCGCTTCATGTTTTTTGAAATCACCGGTTTGCAAGCGGCACTGCAAAAATGTGAAGACAGCGAAATCGATATCCTGATTCTGCTCAATCGCGGCGACGTGCAAATGGAGCAAACGCTGGATGCCTCCAACTTCGCGCTCAATTGCGTGCCCGCCATCAATCTGTTTCCAATGGTGGCCGACCGCTTTGATATCGACGATGGTCACATCGAATACCATGTGGTGCCCAACCGCAAGCATCCGATTGATTACGAAATTTTCCAGATCATCGGGGTCGATGGCTATGGCGTCGGGCCGGATGCGCTGTTTGAATACGAGTCGTTTTATAACGCCAAAGACCTCGGCACCCTGCACCAGGCCGAAGCGTTTTACCAGATCCGGCGCGAAAAGCGCAAGCTGTCTGAGCGACAACGGCGTCTGGGGCCGCGCACCAGTTATATCGGCACCGAAGTATTTTGTTCGATTGTCGATGGCAATGAAGCGCCGTACCCGGCCGAATTGCGCCGGGTTGGCTTGCGCATTCTGGCTACCAACCGCGATTTACCACTGAGTATGCCGCTGGGCGTGGGCAATACCGATTTTATTTTGATGATGGATTCGCCGGTGCTGGAAATCCGCGCCCTGGTCGGCCCGAGTCAGCCCTTGCCCTCATTTGCCGAAGGCAAGGTGGCATGGCGCTTGATCAATCATCTCTCGCTCAATTATTTGTCGCTGATCGATAACGATGCCGAGCAAGGTGCGGTGGCACTGCGCGAAATGCTCAGCCTGTATTGCCATGAAACCGATGTCGCCTCGCAACGCCAGATTGAAGGCGTGCGAACCATCAAGGTCGAGCGCGTAACGCGCCGTTTGCCAACCCAGGGGCCGATCACCTTTGGCCGTGGTTTGCAACTGACCCTGACGCTGGACGACGCCATGTTTGAAGGTTCCGGCCCATTCTTGCTGGGCGCGGTGCTGGAACATTTCTTTGCCCAGTATGCCTCGGTTAATACCTTTACCGAAACCATTATCAAAACCATTTCGCGTGGTGAAATCATGCGCTGGCCCGTCAAGAGTGGATTATGCGCGACCCTCTAGTGACGATGCCGCTTCTGGAAAAAGAAGCCTACCGCATGAATTTTTTCGCCGTCATGCGGCTGATCGAAAACTCGTTTCCCGACAAACCGCGTGTCGGCGAATCACTGCGTCCGCGTGATGACGTGATCCGGCTCGGGCAAATCCCGGAAATGCGCTTTCACGCCACCATGCTGCACGGCATGGTGCCCGCCAATGCCTATCGCCCGGCGCGGCTGGAAGTGAATTTCTTTGGCATGCTGGGGCCGCAAGGGCCAATGCCGCTGCACTTTACCGAATACGTGCGCGACCGCCTGCGCATGCTGCCGCCCGATCCAACCTGGGCGCGTTTTCTCGACGTATTCCACCACCGTTATTTGTCACTGTTTTACCGCGTGCATGCCATGGCTGATCCGGTCATCAGCCTGGATCGCAAAGACAACGACCGCTTTTCCAACTATGTCGGCAGCATGTTCGGGCTGGGTACCCCCGCCTTGCAAAACCGCGACGACATCAGCGATTTTGCCAAACTGCACTTTGCCGGTTTGCTGTCCAACCGCATCCGCCCGGCGTCCGGCCTGGTCACCATCTTGCGCGCCTATTTCAAACTGCCGATCCAGTTGCAGCAATTTGTCGGCCACTGGATGCGGCTCGACCCGGAAATCCGCTCGCGCCTCGGTGTGCATGATTCCTCCTGCCAGCTTGGGGTTGGCACCGTGTTGGGTGAACGGGTCTGGGATTGTCAGAACAAATTTCGCATCGTCATTGGCCCGCTCGACTATGATGATTACTGCCGCATGTTGCCCAATGGCTCCAGCATGAAACGGCTGGTGGCCTGGGTGCGCAACTATGTCGATAATTCGCTCGAATGGGATGTGCGCCTGATCCTGAAAAAAGAACAAACCCCGGTGTTACGGCTGGGGGGCAACAAAGAAAACGGTGTGCGTCTGGGTTGGACTACCTGGTCGCGTTCCGGTCCGATGCAAAAAGATCCAAACCAATTACTTGTCAACCCAACCGCCCGCATGGGCTCAACCACTCGCGAGGATTAAATGGCCGGAATCAGTCGTGCTGCCA
>JBDLSU010000660.1:0-4849 GCA_039799405.1 Pseudomonadota bacterium
AAGAACTGCGCCAGGTTGGCAGGCCGCGCAATACCGTCATCGGGAAGCCGGATAACTCGATATAACACACCGCCCGCCCCGGCAAACCGGTATTGACGATATTGATTTTGTCGCCGGTAAAATAGCCGCTGGGCAGCGCCAGCCGGATTTCTTCTTCCAGCACGCGCCATTGCTGCGGGTCACCCACGCCGACAAAGCATTTGAACTGGTCGCTGCGCGGGGTAAATTCGGCCGAAAAACGGGTATTGACCCAGGGCATGGCGCTTTTGATCCATTCGTTAAAAATGCGCTGGCGCTCTTGCGCGCTAAAGCTTTGCAGTTTTTCCAGCAGCGGATCGGGCAAGGCTTCATTGCTTTGTGGCTGGCGTGCCAGTTCGGCCTGGGCGCGGCGGAACAGTTTTAGCAGCAGGCTGGCCCGGGTTTCATCCTGGTTCAGTTGCGGGAAAAGTTGCTCGGAGCCGCCATATTCGGCCAGCACTTCTTCGCTCCAGGTGCTGACATCCTGGGTCAAACTCACCGGTGGCAACAGGGTATCGGTGGTGAGTTTGATATAGGTGGCGTGCTCGTGCTTGGCGTCTTCGCGCAACTGGGCAATGCGCTGATCGACTTGCTGCAACATCGCATCCACACTGCGCCGCCCGGCTTGCAATTCGCCCGCCATGCCGTTCCACTGGGCCTGGCCGTTGGCGTCAATTGCCTGCACTTCACCCAGCCAGGTGGAAAGCTGATTCACCACGGCCAAAGCCTGATCTGCCGCCACGGCGCGCAAGTGGAAGCGCAAATAATCGGCAATGTCGCGCTTCAAATGGCCCATTACTTCGCGCGCCTGGGTTTCTTTATTCAGAAATTTGCCTGCGGCTTGCGATAAATGGCCGAGCGATTCTTCGATCTGGCGGGTGCGCAAGGCATCGCGAATTTCGCGGTAGCGCACCGCATTACGCTCCAGTGCGCTATGGTCGCGCCCTTGCAAACGGGCCTTGATTTGTTCCAGCAGCGACAGCACAAATTCCAGCCCGCCCTGCTTGCGATCATCCAGCAGCGCATAGATTTGCTCACGTGCTTTGCGTTTCAGGCGCGCCGCAATTTCACTGGTGTGGCGTTTGATGCGGTCTTCGCTGGTTTCTGCCACCGCACCCGCTTCACGAATCGCATCACGTTCCAGATGCGGCAACAGTTCGCTCAGTTTTTCGCGCCACAGGGCCAGATCAAAACTGCCCATGATGCGTTCAATTTCCAGTTGTACCTTGCTTTCGATGCGCTCCAGCAGCGAGCGCTGGTCTTTGTCTTGCAGCAGCAAATCGACCAGGGTGTATTCCTGAAACGGGGTTACGTCGAGCGTGCCTTTTTTAAAGTCCGGGAACACATTAAACGGTTGTTCACTCAGGGCCAGTTGTTCGCGCAAAAACACATCGCGTTCGGCATCGGTGGCGCGCCGCGCGCCGCTTGTGTTGCTTGCGCTCCCTGTCCCAACCGGGCCGTCCTTGCCCAGCACCCCGAAAAAGGCTTTCACCATCAGCGCTGCCAGCTCATAGGCGCGGATATCGTCACGCAAACCTTGCTGGGTATCGAGTATCGATTGCCCCAGCGCGGAATAGCCTTTGAAGTAAGACAAACGCATCGCGCCAAAACGCTGTTCCGGCACTGGCGGGTTGAATGGCCCCAGCTTGTGCTGCTGCTGGTTGACCGACACCGAACGCTTTTTGTTGGCAAAATCGGCTGAGGCAAAATCTTCAAACAAAATTTCGGCCAGCATTTCATACACATCGCTCACGTCTTCGGTGGCTTTGTGCGCCAGGTTGGCGGTGTCGAGCATATACACATCATCAAATGGCGCACCCTGGCCTTTCAGCGCGTCAAACTCGGCCCAGCGCACTTCGGCGCTCATGTCACGCATGGCAGTTTCCAGCTCCATCATGGTGGCGTAGGCATTGGCTTCGGTGCGCTCTTTATTGGCCTTGGCATAGCCTGCGGGCATCAGCATGATCAAATCAACCTGGCTGCTTGCCACTTCCTGCTTGGCAATCGCCTTGCTGATCCAGCCCAGATCCAGCAGCGTACCGGCCCCGGTGCCACCGGCGCAGGAAGCGATGACCACAATGCGATATTTGGAGGGGTCGATTTGCAGGCCCAGCCGTTGGTAAGTTTCCTTGCGCGCATTGCCGGCATTGCTGCGCAAAAAGCCGAGCGCGTTTTTGATGCGTCCGACCAGGGTGCTGTATTTATCAAACAAATACAGGCGCGACACCGCGCGCACCTGACCCGCGCCCTTGGCCGGATCAATCCCGAGCGAACGCAGTTTTTTCGGGCGCAGCGGCATCCATTTTTCGATCAGCGGAAAGCGCGCCAGGCTGTCGTCAGACTCATGGTATTGCGCAATATCAAACGGCTCTACCAGCCGTTCATCATCGCCAAATTTAACCAGGCTATACCAGGGGTCAGTGCGTTGCGATTTACCTTCGTCAATCACCGCGCCGCTATCCAGATCAAGGTGTAAAAAGCGCGCCACCGGAAATTCGCCGATCGACTCCACCCGCACCGGATGCTGGCGGTTCCAGACTGCGCTCAAAATGCGGCGGCGAATCCGCAGCATCACTTCCATGCCAGTGCCACCGGCACCGATAAACAGGGTGGGGCGCAAATCGACTTTTACGTCGGTTTGCGGCTCGCTTGACTTCAAAATATCATCCATCACGCGCTCCCGTTCAACGCCGACCAGTGAGCACGGCGCCCACCAGACAAGCCAGACCCACCAGCACCAGCGGTGCGGTTACCCAAAAGCTCAGATATTTTTCTGCATTGATCAGGGCCAGCACAATGGCTCCGCTTAGGAAGGACAGGCCGATGAATAACAACCAGCCAGCATTGCCAGCCGAACTGGGGCCAACCCGGCGCGCCACCAGGTGATTGACATAGGCACCACGGGCGAAGAAGAATGCCAGCAACAACACCAGGAAAATGCCACCGCCCAAGGTTAAATCGCGGGTGGAGGTATCGGTCTGTGGCGCGCCGTCGATAGCGGTGCCGGTGCTGCCGGTGGCAGGGGCTGATGCGGGGCTACCCGTGGCAGGAGCGTTTGCGGTGTTGCTTGTGGGTGCGGTGGCAGGCTGGTTGGCCGGGGCGGATGCATCGGCTCCCGGCAATTTGAAGCCTGCATCGCCACTTGGCGCGGCGGCGGGCTGATTGGTGCCATTATTGGCTGCATTGTTAGCACTACTGGAACTGGCTTGCGGCATGTTTCACTCCTTGTGGTCAGATCAGCGTAATGTTTACGCCATCCCGAATATTCAATAATTGGTGCTGGAACCACCCGATCTGGCATTCGGCCACCGGGTCGCCCTGCAAATTTCGTATCACGCAGCGCTCACCGCGCCGCCCCTGCAATTGTTTATCTACCCCATCGAGCCGATACGCCACCTTGCGCAGCCGCCCCATTTGCACATACGTGCCCAGCGCCGCCAATGCCATCGCAGCCGCTGCGCCAAGTGCCGCCAGCAACGGTGCCACGCCATATTCGACCCGCACTTGCAAAGGCAAAATCGCGCTCGATTGTTGGATATTGGCGGGCGGGGTAAAGATGTCGGGCAGCGGATCGCCGGGGAATAAATCGGCCATGCGCTGTTTGAAAGGTTCGGCCAGGCTGAGTTTTTGCTGGCTCAAATGGAGCTCCAACTGGCCCGGCACAATATAGGCCGAACCGGCTTTGCCTATCGCCGCCAGCGACCACTTGCCCGGCAATTGCGCCAGCGGCAGTTGCAGCACGGTTTGCAGCGGCTGCGGGCTATTCGGGGTCAGGTGACTAATTTGATTGTGATCCAGCAGCACTTCGCGGTTCTCGCGCCCCAGGCGCGACTGCGCGCTGACGCTGGCGGAATCGATGGTGTAAGGATGCATGCGGTTATGCAGCAGCCATTGCACCTTAGCTTGCGGCTGGCTGGCACCGGGGGCCACGTCGGCCCATAGCACGCCTTTGGCATCAGTGGAAAAGCGCACGCCCGGTGCATCCAGCACGCGCTGCGCTTGCAGTTGCACGCTATCCTGATCCAGCGGCTTCAAGCGCGCGGCCGGTTCGGTCAACACTTTTTGCAAACTGCCGCGCGCCAGCAGCGCCTGCAATTGCTTGGCACCTTCGGGCTGGCTGGCAAACACATACACCATCATGCCATTGGCGTGGTATTGCTTGCCTTGCAGCGGCATTTTGAGCGGAAACGCCAGCGCGGCAGTGATGTCGCTACCCTGATGAATGAGTTGATAAAATTCGCGATTGCGCTGCGCGGTGGCCTGATCGTTATTCGGGCTGTTTTTATTATTGGTAAACAGCCAGATCAAACCGGGCCGCCCGCCCAGCCCCTGCTTGATCGATGCGCTAACGGCTTCGTTCAAATCGGTATCGGCCAGCGCCTGACTATGCGGTTTGCGCGCTACCGTCAGCGGTGCCAGTGCATCCGTCACCTGCTGGCGCACCGTGGCCGTATCCGGCACCTGAAACACCGCCAGTTTTTTGGGCGATGGCGCATCCGGCAGGCTTTGGTTGAATGATGCCAGCAGCACCATGTCTTTGGGGGCGGTGCTGGCGAGCAGCACTTCGGTGATCAAGGCTTTGTAGGGCGAGGCCGGATCGGTGAAGAAAGGTTCCATCCAGCCAGAATTTTGCACCAGAAACACGTGCGAGGTGGCGTGCGCCGGGGCACTTGTCATCACCAGCGCAGCCAACGCAGCAGGCAGCCCGGTGCGCACCATCAAAGGAGACAATTTCATGCTGCGCCCTCCGGCCAGCGCCAGCCGCGCATTTGCGGCCAGTCCGGGTGGTGCAGCCACAGGGTTTGCCCGTGCCAGACGCACACCAGCTCCC